>JALOAG010000037.1 GCA_023228875.1 Bacteroidia bacterium
TAGTGGAGTTTATTCCAATGTAGCTGAAAAAGTTATAAGGCATATGCAACAACAATTTCCTTTACTTTCTTATAGGGTTTGGGAGTTGTCTTGGCTTAATGAATTTTTCAATCACCAACTATCGCATAATTATATCTTTTTAGAAGTAGAGAAAGATGGAGTGGATTTTGTTTTCTCATCCCTAATAGACGAAATGCCAGGCCAAATACTACTAGAACCCAGTATTAAAGAGATAACACAATATGGCACTGATGATGGAATTATAATAAATCGTCTTATAACTGAAGCTCCAAAATCTGATGGAGAGTCTTATAAGGTGCCTTTAGAGAAACTGATAGTAGATATGTTTGCAAATAAGTACCTAAAGCTTTTTATTGGTGATTACCCTATAGCAATTGAAACAATGTTTAATAAGTATCACCTCAATCAAACTGGCATGTTGAGATATGCACGAAGAAGAAACAAAGAAGATGAACTAGTTAAGTTTATTCGAGACAACACAAAAATAAAGCTAACAGCTTAAAGTACTTTTTTTTCAGCTAACTACCAAATTACAAACTATTAGTTGATGCAATTAAAGAAAACAACGCATTAAATAAGTAACTACTTAAGATATTTTTAGAAAATTATAATTGATTAATTTTATTGAAAACCAGTTTTAGGTGGCTTAGTATTTTTATAGAGAGTAGGGTGGTAGTATAAATGAAAAATATTACAGTTTATAATTTTCAAGACTTTCATGAAATTGTCTCTAATTACTCTGAAGAAATGATTTTTAGAGGTGTGTCACGTAAATCTTACGAACTTGTTCCTAAAGTTGGACGCAAAAGATATTTTAGTAACTCAGAAGTTAAAAGTGGCTCAACCTCGCTAGATATATATGAACAAAAGTTAATGAGTGAATTTCAGAATATTGCTTTACCCTTTATTGATAATATTCCAAAATCTGAGTGGGAGTGGTGGGCTGTGGCCCAACATTATGGGCTTCCTACACGATTTTTGGATTGGACAAAAAACCCCCTTGTTGCTGCATATTTTGCAATCGAAGATTGTAATATGGAAGAGGACTGTGTTGTATATGCGAGTGCTAGGAAACAATTTGACGTAGATATTGATCTAGCTGACTACCTATCTCCGCTAGAAATTGGAGAAATTTTCTTATTTCATCCACCTCATATTGCCAAAAGGATAACGGCTCAAAGTGGCCTTTTTACGGTCCACAATAACCCAACCATACCTTTAGATAAGACAAAAATAACGCATTCAGATGATAGTAAAAAGAAGCAAGGGAGGAATTATAAAGTTGATAGAATTGTAATAGATAGGAATTTTAAAAAAGAATTTAAAAATATATTAAACTTATATGGATGGAATCAAGCTACAATATATCCAGGATTAGATGGGGTTACAGGATATCTAGATTGGTTGACTATTGATGCTGTTTAATAAAGGAGGATTAGGGTGTACGTTCCAATATTGAAAAATAGAATTATAGAGATGTCTATAGTAAAAGAATTATATGAAGTTGGTCTTAGTTCTAACACTATTCCTCTTATAGAGATTATTCAAAAGAGAACACGAAGTAATTCTAAAAAAACATATGTAGATGAGTTGAAGGATGTATTCTTAAACAAAAATAGTTCTTTTTTTCTTGACTTCCCAAAAATCCAAGTAACTACATCAACAACTAAATCTGTACAAGACTTTTTGACGAAAGTAAACAGGCAAAGTTCTTTTGTTAATGAACAATTTGAGCTATGCAAAAACATCAGGGGAATTATTCCAGTTTTATCTTATGTAGAAAGAGAATTAGTTAAAGTAGATGTGTTAAAAGATGATTTAAAAGTGCTTAACGATAATTTTAATAAAGTTGCCTTACGATTGACTCCAATACAACTAAATAACTTGAGTAAGAATTCTTTATTGGATATTAATGATTATGACTATATTTTATTAGATATTGGAGAAAGTAGTCATATAAACCCAGTTTTTAAAGATACTTACAAGCTACTAAAAGAATTAAAGCTTAGTAAATCAGTTAAAACTATTATCCTTAATTCGAATCGTCCTAAAAGTTTACTTAATAAAGATATCGTTGATAATAAACCTATTCAAGGAATTGATAATAGCTTGCTAGAAATGTATTTTCATGAAAGGTACGGTTTCGATGGATTTGGAGATTATGCCAGTATAACTAGCATTTTACCAACAACTGGAGGATCTATTAGTCCTGCTGGTATTTATTATTCATATAATAATAATTACTTTATAGGATTTAGAGGTAAGACACGATTATTGAGTGAGTTTAGTGAGCATATTGCTCCCTCAATTATTAAGTCACCTTATTGGAATGAATTTACCCCAGAGCACCATGAAAAATGTCCAGGCTGTCGTAAAATAAAAAATATTGCCGATGGAAAAGAGTCAGGAAGAAACCAAGGACTATGGAAGGGCATTACTATGAGTCACTATATCTACACTCTAGATGAAAAGAGTGTTTAATATATACTTTACTTAAAATAAACTAGATTGGGTTCAATAGGACTATTGAAAAAAGTTTGGACATCTATTGGTAAAATAGATGAGTAGTTTTCTACTATAAAGTCCCAATTATTCTTATATGCTTGTTTAGTCAAAGCCTTAAATTTAGTATTTATGGTTCTTGGTTTATATAAATCTTCAATTAGTTCGATTTTATCCTCTTTTCTTAGTGGGATATTTTTAATGTTCTTATTTTTAAGTATCGAATTAAGGGAATGCTGAGATAAATTATTTAATTGCGAATTAGAATTAAGCAAAGGAGATTTCCTTGGAGAGCGCTTTTTAGAAAAGGTTATTTTCTTAGATCCTTTATTGTGATTGTATACCCATATACCACAATAATCTGGCACTAAAGTCAAAACCTCATTTAAAAATACAGGAGCGATAACTAAAATAACATATTCATAAACTTGTGAATAATCATTGATTTGTTTTTCAATTCTATTTAATGAATCTAATTCTGTTTTAATCTCATAAGCGTATGATTTTCCATTAATTCGACCAATATCGACTCTGCTACTTAATATTGGCATTTCAAATAATATTGTGTCTTGGTCACTCTTTAGAAAATCGACCAATGCATGCTTAATCACCCTTTCAGAAGGATAGTATTTTAGTAAAACAAGGTTTATTAACTTGTTTGCAATAATCTGATTAGAATATTTATTAAATAAAGCTTCATGTTTGTGATTAAAAGCAATCTTAAGATGGTCCCATAAGATAGAATCTGTTGAAAATAGACTATAATTTTCATTAAGATACTTAGCAGCATCTACTATTTTAGCTAAAGAGGTTGTTTTCTCAATCTCTTCTAGCAATTGCTCTTCAACCAATTTCATAAAACCTATCCTAAACAAATAACTGCCTCTATTATAAAAAATATAAAATCAAAAATAAATAGTTTTGAGCATTAGTTTTGGTGTATGCGATTATTTACTTTACAAAACTTTACTTAAACTAATGGTGCAAAAGTATCTTGAAAATGGACTATCCGTCCCGTTTTGGAAATCAGATCCAAAATTGGGTGTTACAGTTACATTTTCTACCCCGGAAGTCATAAAGTTGTTGGAGCCTCTCAAGGGTGAAATGAGTCGTTTGGATTTACAAGAGGCAATCGGTCTTCGGGATGCAGAGCATTTTAGAAAATTTTATATAAACCCAGCACTTGAAATCAGAGTTATAGAAATGACGATTCCAAAAAAGCGCACAAGCAGTAAGCAAAGATACCGAATTAGCTCATTTGGTGAGCAAATATTGACCACCCTTAACAATTACGATGAAGGTTAATAAAAGATAAAGTGTTTTGTTAGTGTTTTTGTATGCAATTCTAGGCTAAAAGCTTATTGCAAAGATTCTTTGATATAATAAATCCTATATAAATCTTTTCCCGAAATTAAGATGCCTTGATTGTCATAGTAATCTTCAAAGTTTTACTGTAGGTTCACAGCCTATTGTTACTGTTATTATCAATAAAATTTTGAATGGAACAACCAAAACAACTACTTAACCACCTAAAGTTCTAAAGGCTCATTATGATACTTTGAGAGCAAAAAAACGTTGGAGATGAAAAAATGTACATTCATGCCACCTGTGGAATGCAAAACTAATATGTCTGAATCTGAGAAGCAATACTCTAATATTCCTCAGTACAATAGATTAGAAGAGAGATTGCAGATTAAAATCTATACCAATTATATTGAATCAATGCTTTAAGCATCCGATTGGCACGACCAACACACCATCATCACGTCTATAGGCAAACTCTGTTGCGGTAAGGATCATCAAAAACGAGGGTTCTTTCATCTTCTTTGTATCTACCTTAGCCTTAAGTTCTAGTAAATGTTCAGCTGCTTCCTCAATTTCCCTGGACCCTAGTTTTATTTCGATAGGAGCCCACCTTCCGTCGTTGAGGCACACTACTGTATCCGATTCTAGTCCACTTGCATCACGGTAGTGAAAGAGCTGTCCGTCAATGGCTTCTGCGTAGACTCTTAGATCTCTTGTGCAAAGGGACTCAAAGAGAAATCCAAAATATTGGAAATCTTCAAGTAACCTGGTAGGGGTAAGTCGCATCACTGCTGTTGCTATAGAGGGATCCACAAAATGTCGTTTCACTGAAGTCCTAATTGCTGTCTTGGAACGTAAAGCAGGGTTCCAAGCAGGAAGATTCTCTGTGACGAATATTCGATCCAGTGCTGTCAGATATTGACTGATTGTTTTTTCTGAAATTGTAGTATTTGCATCTCCTAGGGCAATATCATCTCGGATTGTTCTGATGGTAGCCATCGTTGATATGTTTCTGGAATAGGAGCGCATAAGAGCTCTTACTCGAGCAGGATTTTTCTCTATATCATCAACTCGGGAAATGTCGGCATTGATGATTGCTTCTACATAATCTACTGCATGGCGTAATGCGATGCTTTGGTCATTACCAATAGAGGCAGGCCATCCTCCTCTTACAATGGTAGAAGCTATATTTTCAATGGATAGTTGTGAAAACCCCTCAAGATTATCCTTTCCATCAAATAAAGATTTCAAAGAGATCATACCGTTTGACTCGAGAGACTCATACAAACTCATAGGACGCATCATCAGTCGAGAAATACGTCCAGTCCCAGTATGCTGTATTACATCATCCTTAGGCACTGCTGATCCTGTTAAAATAAACTGGCCTGGTTTTCCTCCCCTTTGGTCGACCATAAACCGCACAGCATCCCACAAAACGGGTGCACTTTGCCACTCATCAAGCAAGCGAGGAGTCTCTCCTTGTAAAAGTAGGGAAGGCTTTGTATCAGCTGCCATGAGGTACGAGGTAGACTTATCTGGATCTTGCATGAACAACTGGCTTTTAGAAGCTCTAGTTGAGGTTGCTGTTTTCCCACACCATTTTGGCCCTTCTACCAAAACAGCGCCACTTGAACGGAGTCTATCCTGCAAGAGTTGATCAGCAATACGCTTAAAATAGTTTTGAGTTTCCATGAATACTTCTCCTCTCCTTCTAATGTATTATAACTTGTACTTCCGATAATATCAACATTTTACTTCCGACAATATTGCTAAACCACTTCCGATAATATTATGTATTTACTTCTTGCTTTGTAGTAATCAAGAAAAGTTTGCACTCAATCAACGTAAAATATTCTCTTTAGAAGCAAAAAGGGAAAGAAAGGTGTGTATTGGTATTTATAGATAATCGAATTGGTAAAAATATAAGTGTTTTTCCTGATAAGTAATAAGAAGTAATAGGTTTTACAAAAACATGAAAAAATTTAATGATATTTGTTACAGGTCTGTGGCATGTAAGAATAATTGCTTCATAATTTATAAACATTATCCTTATACATCCCCATTTGCTAGCTTGATTCAGAATTACAATGGATTTGGGATGTGGAAACAGGTCTAAAAGTGCGTTGTAAACAAATCTCTTGATGGGACTCCTATTTATGAAAACCTTACTGATAAAGTTATTTATTTGTGCCCCTCTAAAACTAACAATATAGTTGTAGAGCTTTATTTTTTGTAAATTTTTGTTGTCGTTGCTTAGTCACAAATCTAAGAGAGATTGTTAAATGCAAAGAGAAAAATTAAATATACATCTATTTTTGAAATTACTAGTCTCTAAATAATCAAATATACAGGATTATAAGTGTTTTAGTTTGTTAACGGTGTCAAATAATAAAAATTACAGGATAGTAGTTATAAATATTAAGATTTGTTGACATGGCGGTGTTTTGTACTTATATTTACACCATAGTACCAATTTAGTGAGGTTTGACCATGGAAATACTTGTTTCTGATAATAGATTTGCTGGATATTCATATCTTATCGAAAAACTTGGAATAGTAAGTATTCCCAATTGGCATAGATCGACAGTTTCTTCTACTGGTACACATTTTTCAAAAATAGAGGATGGTTTTGTAGATGAGATGTTCAGAAACCAATATTGGCCTGGAGAGACGATTGGTGACCACCTAGAGTTTGCAATCAAATATGATGGGGTAAATCTAACCTTGCTGACACAAATTTTTGAGAAGATACCTGTTGAGGAACTCGTCAAATATATAACATCAAAACCCACTGGCAAGTATACTCGAAGGATCTGGTTTTTCTATGAGTTTTTATTAGGAAAGTACCTTCCAATTGATGATATGAACAGTGGCAATTATATTAATGCACTGGAAACTAATGAGTACTTCACCATTCAGAATGGAGAACGATCCACACGCCATCGGGTAGTGAACAACCTTCTCGGACCTCGATCCTTTTGCCCAATTGTTAGGAAGACAGAAAAGCTCTTAGAGTTGGATTCTGCAGCTATTCAAAATCGATGTGAAGAGATTGTTAAAGGTTATCCTCCACAGCTAATTCGCCGTTCTTTGAACTATCTATACAACAAAGAGACAAAATCTTCCTTTGAAATAGAAGGGGTGAGAAGTAATGCTTCTCGTACTGAAAAATTCATTGCAGCCTTGCAGCTTGCTAAGCAGGACGACTATTTAGAAAAAAGTAGGTTGATTGAACTACAGAATATGATTGTTGATCCACGCTTTGCTGATAGCGACTATCGCGCGAACCAGAATTACGTTGGGCAAACAGTAGCCTTTCAGAAGGAGCTTGTCCATTACATCTGCCCAAAACCTGAAGATCTGCCAAATCTGATGGAGGGCTTACTTGCTGCTCATAATAGAATGAAAACAGGTGGAGTTTCACCTATTATCCACGCTACAGTAATAGCCTATGGTTTTGTATTTTTGCACCCATTTGGCGATGGAAATGGTCGGATACATCGATTTTTAATCCATAATGTTCTCTCTTTGCGCCACATGGTGCCAAAAGGTCTCATGTTCCCTATATCAGCTGTTATGCTGAAGTATCCAGAAGATTACGATAA
>JALOAG010000038.1 GCA_023228875.1 Bacteroidia bacterium
CTTAGAGAGCACAATATAAAAGTTGCCCTGGATGATTTTGGAGTAGGCTTCTCCTCACTAAGTTATCTTCACGACTTAGAGTTAGATTTAATAAAAATAGATCGCTCATTTATTAAAGATTATCCAGTTAACGATGATGGGGTAATTTTAAAAGCGATGGTTAGAATGGCAAAAGAGTTGAAAATACCAACTTTGATTGAGGGAATTGAGACTAAAGAGCAACTAAACTTTGTTAAGAGCTTACAAGTTGACTTTTACCAAGGCTTCTATTTTTCTAAAGCTCTAAAGGAAGATGATTTTAAGAAATTGTTTAAAAGGCATAACGATTAAAGAGTAATTACTCAATAAACTTACTCTATCTTTTTAGTTTTCACTAAAAAATAGTTGACTATTGTACTAGTGCACTAGTACAATAACTGTAAGAGTATGAGAAAAGAGACAAAACCATCCATAATGTTCTCAATAGATACTACAAGTGGTGTCCCCTACTACAAGCAAATAATTTTTCAAGTGCAGATGGCTATTGCAGATGGGCGCCTTGGGAAGGGGGCTCAACTACCTACAGTTCGCAGTTTAGCTGTAGAACTTAGTATAAATCCCAATACTGTTGCTCGCGCTTATAGTGAGATGGAGATACGGGACATTGTAGTAACTCAACAAGGTTCGGGAACTTTTATCAGCGATAAAAAAATCTCTATTGATGCAGTGGAGAGGGAGCGAATTCTTTCTGAAATAACCCGCTCATACATTACAAAAGCAACCTCCTATGGGTTTTCTATTGAGGAGATTTTGGATCATATTCGAGATTTAGAAAATCTTAATTTACCATAAGGGGGTAAGGATGAAAATTTTTAATAAAAAATATAGTCGCATAAAAAATCTAAAAACATTTTCTATTTCACGCGATTTTTCATATGGAGTTATCTCTTTACTCGTTCTAACACTATTTGTAGGTATAGGCATAGCGGTGCAACTTAGAATTTCCCCTCTGATTCCTACTCAGATCGTAATACATCTTGGTGCAATAATAGTCGTAGCTGCTTGTTTACTAATCTTAATTCCAAAGTGGATTTTTATAATTTTGTTAAGTAGTGCTATTTGGTTTATACTTTTTGGGTTGTTAACCATTGAGCTATATGCACTGGCACTAATTGGAACTATAGGAATGTTTTTCTCAGCTTCAATACAGCTTATCACCCACTGGGACAAAGTGGTGATATTACGTATGGGAAAATTTAAAAAAGTTGGAGGATCTGGGCTGCTAGTGCTAATGCCTCTAATAGATCGCATTGTTGAATTTGTCGACACTCGTATTAGGGTGACCGATTTTAGTGCTGAGAAAACTTTAACTAGCGATGGGGTCCCTGTTCATGTCGATGCTCTTGCTTTTTGGATGATTTGGGATGCTAAAATGGCTATTTTAGAAGTTGAAAATTATGTTGAAGCAGTTGTTCTTTCTGCCCAGTCTGCATTAAGAGATGCAATTGGGAAGTACGATTTAAGCTCTTTGCTCTCCGAACGGGAAAAGTTAGGGAAAAAGATTCAAAAAATACTTGATGAAAAAACTAATGCTTGGGGTGTGACTATTCTCTCTATTGAAATAACAGAAATCATTATCCCAAAAGAGTTAGAGGATTCACTAAGTAAGCAAGCTCAAGCTGAACGTGAAAAACTATCAAGAATAATTTTAGCAGAAGCAGAAGTGGAGATTGCCAAACAATTTGAAATAGCTGCCAAACGTTACAAAGAGAATCCAACTGCCCTTCAGTTGAGATCAATGAATATGATTTATGAAGGAATTCGACAAAATAGCTCGATGATGCTTTTACCAGCTTCTATTTTAGACCACATGGATTTAGGCTCAGTTTTAGGAGCTACAGCTATTCAAAAATATGAAGAAATGAAAGAGAAGACAAAGTCATTAAAAACCGGCGAAGAGGAGTAGATTGTGATTAGTATAAAAAAAGTATCACGTAATTACAAAACAGGAGAGACAGTAGTTAAAGCCTTGAAGCAGGTCTCATTAGAGATTGATAATGGGGAGTTTTTGTCTATCGCTGGCCCATCAGGTTCAGGAAAGACCACACTGTTGAATCTCATTGGGTGTATAGACACCATTGATGAGGGTGAAATAATCATCAATGGAGAAGCTGTTACTAAGATGGGTAAAAAAGAGATGACTGACTACCGAAGACACAATTTAGGTTTTATTTTTCAAACTTACAATCTTATACCTGTTCTTAGTGCCTATGAAAATGTTGCCTTTGTCCTCTCAATTCTCAATATTGATGAGAATGAAGTTAAAGAGCGAACTATGGCTATGCTAAAAGAGGTGGGTTTAGAGGGGATGGAGAATCGTCGTCCTGGCAAACTCAGTGGTGGACAACAACAACGGGTTGCCATTGCTCGTGCACTGATTAAGAATCCCCAAATAGTTCTTGCTGATGAACCAACAGCTAACCTAGATTCTAAAACTGGAGAAGAAATTCTTAAAATTATGAAAAAGATGAATGAGAAGTATAAAACTACTTTCCTTTTTTCTACACACGATCAGATGGTGATGGACTACGGATCTCGTCTTGTACAGCTGCATGATGGACTTATCATCAGCGATGAGAGGAGGGGTGGATGAAATTCATCTTTACTTTAGCGATGAAAAACCTAAATCGCTATAAAAGACGCACAGCTGTCACGGCTATTGCTATAGCCATTGGTCTAATGATGTATATTTTAGTTGATTCATTACTTTTAGGGGTCGAAATAGAGTCAGAGCGGAACCTAATTTGGTATGAAACCTCTTCCGTTAGGATACACAACAAAGATTATTGGCCTGACAGATTGCTCTATCCTCTAAAAGAGGGAATTGAAAAATCAACACAGTTAACCAAGTTGCTGGGAGAAAATGGGTATACAGCAACAGAGCGTATTGTGTTTAAAGCTGACATGGTTCTTTATAGCAACGACTTTGGTGAAGATGGGAACTTCCCTGTAGTGGTGACAGCCATTGATCCTGAAAAAGATTATGAAGTGTTTCACTACAAAGATACCTTAATTGAGGGGAGATTTCTCAACAAAGGAGAGGAGGATGGTATCCTTTTAGGCTCTTGGCTTGCTGAAGATATAGGGGCTGAAATTGGCTATTGGGTTACCCTTCTAACTCGGGGAAATGGGGGATTTTTTGAAGCAATAGATGTGCAAGTGGTAGGTATTGTTAACTGCCCAAATCCCAATGTGAATCGCACCCTTCTTATGATGGATATAGATAGTGTTGGAGCTGTGTTAGGTATGGATGGGTCAGTTACAGAAATAGATATCAAACTACCAGAACGAGCAGATGTTGATAATGAGGTGACTAAAATAGCAGAAATCCTTGATAAAGGAGGTTTTACCAATCTTCAAGCCCAAAGTTGGAAAATGTTGGCCAAGGATTACTTAGCAATTGCAGAGGCAAAGAGGGGGGGGACAGGAGTTATCTTGTTTTTAGTGTTTATCATCGCTGCGGTGGGCATCTCCAATACGATGCTTATGGCAATGTATGAGAGAACTCGTGAGTTGGGGATGATGAGAGCAATGGGAATGAAGGAGAACCATATTCGTCTAGCTTTCATTTTTGAAGCTGGTGGCATTGGATTTTTGGGTGCAATTGTGGGGATTATATTGGGAGTTGTGTTAAACATCTTTTTGGTTGAGATAGGAATAGATTATGGGGCCTTTTTTCGTGATATAGATATTGGTTATAGAATCCAAAATATAATGCGAGGGGCATGGAGCATCAAAAGCTTAATTATAGCTTTCGTATCTGGTATCACTCTTTCAATGGTTGTTTCGTTACTACCTATTAGGCGAGCTTTAAAGATGGACATTCCTGCATGCCTAACTTACCAATAGGAGAGCCATATTATGATGAAAAAACTTCCAAGTATTGCCTTTAGGAACATTTTTAGAAATCTTAGGCGTTCAATTCTGTCAGCAGTTGCTATAGCTGTCTCAGCAATGAGCATAGTAATGCTCTTTGGCTTCCTCGATGGGATGGATGCCGATATGGCAAGCAATCTAAAATCTTATTATACCGGTGAAGTTCGCATCCAACATGCCGACTTTGAGAAATATGAGCGCTACAATCCGCTACACCTTGGAGTTGATTACAAGAGCATTGAGCCTATTGCAAATACACACGATCAAGTACGCTCTTCTACAGCTAGAATTAACTTTCCAGCAAACATGTACCTAGGTGAAAAATCTCATGGAGTTATGGGAGTTGGAGTTGATTTTTTAAGGGAAAAAGATTTCATCGATTTTTCTTCACTACTACAAGAGGGGAGACTTCCCCAAGAAAAAGAGAATGAAATTTTGATGGGCTTTGCTTTAGCTAGAGAGATGAATCTTAATGTTGGAGATAAGGTGACTTTACTTAGTACTACAGCAGCACGTGGAAGCAATGCCTTCACTTTTAAAATTGTGGGGATTGTAGGATTTCCTATAGCTGCTCTCAATGCGAACTTTGTTTGGGCCCCAATAGAGCAAGTTCAGAAGTTTTTAGGGATGGATCAGCAGGTGCAACAAATATTGTTGATGCTTGAAGATAAAGCAGATGAAAAACTAGTGGCAAAGCAACTTAGAAATGAGATTGAAACTAAGGTAGGTAGTGTTACTGATACACGCTCTTGGAATGAATTAAACGATTTTTATGGATTTTTCAAAGTTGCAAAATTTATCTACTATTTTATAGCAATGTTCTTTTTTGTTTTAGGTAGTACAGTAATCATTAACACAACAATGATGATTATATTTGAAAGGATGCGTGAGATTGGAATGCTCTCAACATTAGGAATGCACGGATCCGAACTGACTAAACTCTTTTTATTAGAGGGGTTTTTTATTAGCCTTATTGGCTCTGCTGTTGGGGTAATTATTGGCTATATTGGCACCTATTATATGGGAAAAATTGGACTTAATTTCTCTGATGCTATGAGCGGCATAGATCTTGAGGTGTCGTCAATCTTATACCCTCAAACAAACATTTTAACCACTATTGTTGTTTGGTTCTATGCTGTAGTGATATCGACACTATCTACATTTATCCCCTCTCGCCGCGCTTCAAAAATAGAACCTGTGGAGGCTCTACGCTATGTATAAAAAATTACTATACTTACTTCTCTTTTGTTTAATTATCCCCGCACAGCTTTTTGCCCTTACTGCTGAAGAAATTGTAGAAAAGATGGATAGTCTTTCTACCTTTGATACCACCCACTCTACAGGCTCAATCCAAACTACCGACCGCTTTGGTACAAAAATTACCCTTTTTAATTTTTGGAGCCAAGGGAAAAAAGATTCTTTAATTGAGTTTACCAGCAAAGCAGAACGGGGTCAGAAGATTCTTCGCACTGAGGGGAGTCTTTATCTCTTTTATCCAGATGCTGAACAGCTTATCAGGATGCAAGGGGCAGCTTTGCGTCAATCGATGTTGGGCTCTGATATCTCCTACGAAGATATGACTGAAGAGAAAACAACATTAGATAACTATCAAGTAAAGCTAGAGAAAGAGGAGTTGTTTAAAGAACAAGATTGTTATGTTTTAACTCTAACTGCAAAGAGTCGTTCAGTTGCCTATCCTGTTCAAAAACTTTGGGTAGATAAACAAACATTTTTGGTGTGGAAAGGGGAGTATTATACAAAACAGGGACGCCTTCTTAAAGAGATGGAAGTGCTTAAAACCTTTAGTGTGGGAGATAGAGTACTCCCTAAAGAGAGTAAAATTGAAGACAAGATGAAAAAAAACTCTTTTACCATTATGAGTGTCGACTCTTTTGAAGCAAATCCGAAACTTGATAAAAAAATCTTCACTTTGGAGAACCTAACATGGTAAAACCTAAAAAGATAACTTTTCTTACTTTGGTGGTACTTATACCTTTAATCTCCATAGCAGCTGCAGAAAACCCTATAGTGAGTATCAACTTAGTGCCAACATTAACTTATAATAGTTACTCTGATTCTTGGAATAGTGTTTTTAATAGTGACCTTAGTATTTCTCTCTCATCCAAAAGAGAGGGAAATGTTCGAGGAGAAGTTGTTCTTGAAGCCAATACCTTAAAACCAATAACAAAATTGGATGATGTATTACAAAAAGCTTACTTTAAGGCCAAATTCCCCTCTTTTCGTCTTACAGCAGGAAAGACTAGACTCTCTTGGGGAGATGGAGTGTTGTTTAATGCTGCTGATGTTCTTTACGGGAGCAATGACACTTCAGTCTCATTAACTCAAACTGAACTGAGAAGTAGTAACAGCTACTTGGCTTCAATCAATTATCCATTGGGCTTTTTCTCTTTTGCAGAACTTGTCTTAATGGCCTCTGAATCAAACAACCCCCTCGACACATCTATTGGAGCTAGATTTTACACTCTAGTAAAAAATGTTAAATTGGAAGGTGGTTATGCCACTCATAAAAGAGAAGAAGTAGATCAGCGTATTCATAAACCTTATGTTAGTTTCCAAGGAAACCTTTTTGTGGACTGGTATTTCTCAACATCTATTGATTTGCCAGCCACTAAAGAGTCGTGGGTAATAAGTGGAGGTTTGTTTCATCTAGTTGAACTTCCCTTAGGAAGGTCAATTACACTACGTTTGGAATTTTTGAGCAGACCCCTTGGATCGTGGAAATGGGGTGCCGTTAGCGATGATAGTGCTACGTTGCTACTTTTTCCAGATTTAGTTTTTGTTTATTCACCAGCGTTGTCGTTCACCCTTCGATCAATTATTTCACCTTTAGATTTTTCTACCTTAAACACCATTGGGGTGAATTGGAATCTCTTTGATGCTTTTAATCTTGTTGGGAGCATCTCTGTTGCCACTGGTAATGATAGAGATTTGTTTGCTTGGAGCTCATCGAATCCTTTATCACCTCCCTCACTCTCTTTAACAATTGGGAGTTCTTGGATTTTTTAGGTAAGAGTTTTAAAGTTAGCTTTTTAAGTAAAAAGGACCTTACACTGATAACATTACTTCTTGTTTTCTAAACTCCCAAAGAGAGAAGATCAACAATCCTGCTACTACTAAAGTATACCCCACAATTCCAGTATTGCTTAACTTCTCGTTTAAAACTAAAAAGCCCAGCAAAGAGGCTGTGATTGGTTCACTTAAGTTGTACAAAAAGGCGTGGGAGGCCTCAATTTTTCTAGAACCAGTGGTGAATAGGAAAAAGGGGAAGCTTGTGGCCATTAAACCAAGTAGTAAAGAGAGGAACAAAACGTTCC
>JALOAG010000039.1 GCA_023228875.1 Bacteroidia bacterium
CAATCTCATTTGGATCAACATAAAAATAGGGTCCATTATTAGGGGAGTCAGAAAGAAGAGTCATATAATAAGATCTATCCTCTAAACCCTCGATGTAAATAACAACAGAGGGTTTAGGTCCAGCATCAGCAAACAAATTAAAAGAGAGAAGTAAAAATACGACAAAAAGAAAAAGGTGAATTTTAGCTGGGCGTTTCATGAATCTACCCCCTTAGATAAATTAGATATAAGCATCGCTTTTGAAAAAGACAACATAGTTAAATGCGTAAAATATGTTTTATTTTTAAGATTCTCTTTTACAAAATAAATAATTAGACAAACAAATGTTTAGTCCTAATAGAAAATGGGAACGTTATCAAATTTAAACTTCCTAAATTAGCAAATAAAATACTTTTTAGGTAATAGAAATAATTAAGTATAACCTTCAAATTCGGTATGACATATAGCAACAAAGTGTAGAAAAGGTACTTTTTTAGAGCTATTATCAGTAAAAGATTATCAAAAGAAATATATCACACTTTTTGGATATTTTTCATTTGCTATGTGCGATTAATCGTGTTATTCTATCGATAGGTGTTCAAAGAAACATTAAATATGTTACAATGAGCATAAAAAGGGAAGAGGTTAGAGTCAAAAAGAATATTACAACAAAGAAGTTGTAATGAGAAAAATCACAAGGAGATGAAAAATGAAGAGAGCTTTATTAGTTTTAGCAATCTTACTCATGGTGGGCGCAGTCGTGTTTGCTGGCGGAGGCAAAGAGAGTGCAGCCACTAAAAAAGACGATGGGAAAATAAGGATAGGATTCTCTATTCAAGATATTACAAACCCATCATGGTCAGAGATGTGGATCTACATGGAGAGAAAAGCTAAAGACTTAGGTGTTGAAATTACACTAAGTGACTGTCAAGCAGATCCAAACAGGCAAATTAGTTCAATAGAGAACTTCATCCAAGGTGGATACGATGCAATTATCGTTCACTGTTTTGATGCAGAGTCTGCTACATCAACAATTCAAAAAGCAAAAGACAAAGGGATAAAAGTTCTTGCTTATGATACCTATGTTGATATAGCTGATTGTTATTACGGTCTAGACAACTATGAAGTTGGTAGACAAATTGCTAAAAACGCCGCCACATGGATTAATTCAACTTTCCCAAACGGTGTTGTTGAAGTTGGTGTTGCTAACTACCCACTAAACCAAGTTTGTCTTGATAGAGCAGAGGGAATCTTGTCTGGAATGGCTGAGTTCGCTCCTAATGCTAAAATTGTTGCCCAAGCTCAAGCTGGTTACATGGACGAAGGCTTAGTCGTTGGTGAAAACTGGATTGTTGCTCATCCAAATATCAAAGCTTTTGTAGGAATTGACGATGCTGGTTTATTAGGTATTTATGAAGCTTACAAATCTGCTGGCAAACTAAGAGACGATATGGGAATGTTTGCAATTGACGCTCTTCCTGAAACTTTAAAAATTATTGACTCAGGTGGAATTTTCAGATCAACAATCTATTTAGATCTAAACGGAGTTGGTGAGCAAATGGTTCAAGCTTCTGTTGATATGGTCAGAGGTATTCCTGTTGAGAGAATGAACTATTTCATTATGGTTAACTTGGATGAAACTAACGTAAGAGATTATATGTAATTTCCCTCTTCGGTAATTCATAATAAACTATTTTGGCAAGTAGACTTGTCTGCTTGCCAATTTTAAAAATAAGAGATGAATCAAACAAACAATATTTTATCAGTAAAGGATGTCTCCAAATCATACGGCGGAGTTACTGTATTGCATGATGTTTTTTTAGATATCAAGCCAGGTGAAGTTCATGCTGTTATTGGGGCGAATGGAGCAGGAAAGTCAACATTAATTAAAACTATTTCAGGTGCTATCGTTCCCGATAAGGGAATAATTAATTTTGATGGACAAGACTATACTTTTATGACCCCAGAACGTTCTGATAGTTTAGGTATAAAAGTTGTTTATCAAGAGTTTAACTTAGTGCCCTCTTTATCGGTGGCAGAAAATATTTTTCTGGGGGAGCGTATAGAGGGGAAAAAGTTAGTTGACTTTAAATATCTTGAAAGAAGAGCTAAAGAGATTCTCGATACCTTTGAAGTTGATATCGATGTCTCTATGCCAGTTAAGTTTTTATCAGTCGCCTATAAGCAAATTGTAGAGATTGCTAAAGGAATGACTAAAAATATCAAGTTGCTTGTACTTGATGAGCCTACAGCACCATTAACAAATAAAGAAGTTGATGTTTTATACAAAATTATTCGCAAACTAAAAAATGATGGTATTGCAATAATTTATATTTCTCACAGATTAGAAGAAGTTTTTGAAGTTTGTGATAATGTAACTGTTTTAAGAGATGGTCATAAAATTATAACTTTAGAAGCCAAAAAGACCACTAGACGCGAATTAATCAACTACATGATTGATGCTGATCTGGGTGATGA
Organism: Bacteroidia bacterium; assembly: GCA_023228875.1. Taxonomy (NCBI): domain Bacteria; kingdom Pseudomonadati; phylum Bacteroidota; class Bacteroidia; species Bacteroidia bacterium. The sequence continues at coordinate 2,458 of JALOAG010000039.1, forward strand.
GTTCCCTGAAAGAATTGGAAAACGACAAGAAGATATTTTGTTAGATGTAAAAGATCTAGCGGGAAAAGGTTTTAATAATATCAACTTTTCGGTTCGAAGAGGGGAAGTGTTAGGTATTGCTGGGCTTGTAGGTGCAAAGAGGACTGAAATAGTTCGTGCCATTTATGGAGCAGATAAAAAAGCAAATGGTTCGTTAACTTTTGAGGGGAAAGAGGTAGTAATTAAAAATCCATCTGATGCTATTTCTAATGGAATTGTAATGGTTCCTGAAGAGAGAAAGTCAGAAGGATTAATCTTAAACCACTCAATAAAAATGAACTTGTCGTTGATGGTACTCAAAAGATTAACCAAAGGGATTGTTTTGGATTTTGCTAGAGAGAGTAAAATCGTGGACCAATACAAAGATGCTTTGAGCATCAAAATGCGTTCTACCAATCAATCTGCTTATACTTTATCGGGTGGGAACCAACAAAAAATTGTTATTAGTAAGTGTTTAGCCAGCGACCCTAAGCTTATTATTTTGGATGAGCCTACAAGGGGAGTTGATGTTGGTACAAAGAAAGAAGTTTATTCTATTGTGAATAAATATGCCGATGAGGGACTTGGTGTAATTTTAATTTCATCTGAGTTGGATGAGGTTATTGGGCTCTCTGATCGGATAGTTGTTCTTGCTGAAGGTAAGATTACAGCAGAATTTGAGCGCGAAGATTTTGATAAACAAGAAATTCTTTATTACGCATCATTAAGTGATAGTAGGGGGGTAGTAGAAAATCCATGATAACGAAAAATATTGATTTTAAAGTTCTTTTTAGAAAATACGGAATAATTCTTGTCCTTTTTGTATTAGTGGCAATTTTTTCAATTGGCAATCCTGTTTTCTTTACAGCTGGCAACATGATTACAATTATGAGGCAAATAGTTGTCGTTGCCATTATGACTATTGGAATGACTTTTGTTCTAATTTCAGGTGGAATCGATTTATCTGTTGGAACACAACTTTCGTTTATTGGAGTTGTTACAGCGAAGATGTTCACCCAAATGGGGATTAACCCTTTTGTTGCTTGTGTAATTGGAATATTGTTGGGTACTACCATTGGTGCATTGAACGGGTTGTTCATTGCCAATGTAAAAGTATCTCCATTGATTGCTACCCTTGCCATGCAACAAATCCTTAAAGGACTTGGATACGTTATATCAAAAGGGAGACCAATTTACGGCCTTCCCGATGCAGTAAGATTTATTGGGCAAGGGCACATTGGTTTTATCCCATTCCCAGTTATTTTAATGGTCATCTTTATATTGTTTGGAATGTTTATACTGAACAAGACTTATCTAGGCCGCTCTTTCTATGTTGTTGGTAGTAGTGAAGAGACTGGGCGTCTGTCGGGTTTAAAAACAAAGAAGATCTCTATTATTGCCTACACAATGTGCGGAATGTTATCTGCTGTTGCTGCAATCATAATGATGGCCAGAATCAACTCAGGAAGCCCAACTGTTGGAGTTGGTTATGAGATGGACGTATTAACTGCTGCTGTTCTTGGTGGAGTTAGTATCAGCGGTGGAGAGGGGCAGATGTATGGAGCAATTATTGGTGCATTGATCATTGGTGTTTTAAGTAATGGTTTAATTATTATGAACGTCAGCGAGTGGTATCAAATGATTATTAAAGGTCTCGTATTAGTTTTAGCGATTGGTTTTGATAGTTTTAGAAGTCGCCATTATCACGGTAACTAAAAGGGAAAGGGTGATTAAATGAAACGCATTGCAATCATCGGGGCTGGTATGATTTCAAATAGTCATGCCAAAGCCCTTAAGAATGTTGAAAATGGCACTTTGTGTGCTATTGCCGATATTAACAAAGAGGCAGCAGATAAATTTGCTAAAGAGTACCAGTGTAAAGCTTATTACGAAGTAGAGACGATGCTTCAACAAGAAAAGCCAGATGGGGCAATTATATGTTTACCCACCTTTTTACACGCAAAATATGTAGAGGTGTGTGCTAATTATGGTGTAAACGTCCTTTGCGAAAAACCTGTTGAGATGACAGTTGAAGCAACACAAAAGATGTTAGATGTGGTAGATAAAAGTGGCATTATCTTTATGGTAGCCCAAGTTGTCCGCTTTTGGCCAGGTTATGTAGAAATTAAAGAGATGGCTGATTCAGGAGAACTAGGAGATATCTACATGGCTTACGCTAGTAGATGTTCCACAATGCAAACTTGGGGGAACACTTGGCTAAATGATCCTGACAAAGGGGCCGGTGCCATTCAAGATATGCATGTCCACGATATTGATTACCTACGCCATCTTTGTGGAGAGGTAGATTATGTCTACTGCTTAGGGAGCAAGGATGATACAAAGTGTTGGAACCATGTGATGTCCTCTTTAAGTTTTAAAAATGGTTTTAAAGCAGTTGCTGAAGCCTCTTTCACTATGCGTTCGACCTACCCATTCACTATGTCTTTAAATGTATCGGGAACTAAAGCTACAGTTGAATTTATCTATCGTGCCGGTTATAGCATTGGAGATCGAGATAGTGTTAACACAGTCCTTAGAATCTTTAAAGATAATGAAGAACCTATTGAGATAGTTCCAGAGCAATACGATCCATACGAAAAACAGCTAAGCTACTTTATTGAACTTCTTGAGACAAATAAGCAGCCTGAAATAGTTCCACATCAACAAAACCTCGATGTGATAAAGGCTGTTTGTGCAATCAGAGAATCTGTAGACAACAATAAAATTGTGCATCTTTAAAAAGTGGAGATATTTATATGTTAAAAGCTGTATTGATAGGGTGTGGGCTAATTGCTGAAAGTCATGTGCAAGCAATAGAGAATACAAAAGGTGTTACTCTAAGTGCTGTTAGTGATGTTATAAAAGAGAAGGCGACTTCTTTAGCAAAAGCGAGTGGGTGTAAAGCTTACACAGACGCTGAACTGATGTTAGATGAGATAAAACCCGATTTTGCAATAATTTGTGTCCCTACATATTTTCATAAAGATTATGTAGAACTATGTGCAGAAAGGGGTATTCATGTCCTTTGTGAAAAGCCTTTAGAGCGCTCAACAAAGGTAGCTCAACAATTAGTTGATATCGTTAAAAAGAATGGGATTATTTTTATGACCGCCCAAGTTGTAAGATTTTGGAGTGGCTATGATCAAATAAAAGAGATGTTCTTAAACGATGAACTTGGTGAAATTTATATGATGCACCTTAGAAGAGTATCATCAAGAGCAGGAGAGTATGGTAAATGGCTTTTTGACCCAGATTTAGGGGGAGGAGCCATGCACGACATGTTGGTTCACGATGTTGACTATTTAAGGCATGTGGCAGGTCCATTTGAAAGTTGTTATGCCAATGCTGTAAAAGATGACACTGGTTGTTACAACAACGTAATGGCAAATATTATTCACAAAAATGGAATTCACGCAGTAGCAGAAGTCTCATTTAATATGCAAACAGGCTACCCGTTTAGTTTTTCTGTAAAGATCGTTGGAACCAAAGCTACAGTTGAATATAGCTACTCTGCAGGGGCAACTATTGCTGATCGTTCAGGTAGTAAGTGTGAAATGAAAGTTTGGAAAAAAGATCAAGGTCTTACAGAGTTAGAAGTAAAAAGCTTTGATGCTTATCAAAAGCAGATGGCATATTTTATAAATTGTCTGAAAGAGAATAAGCAACCTGAAATTATTACAATTGATGAAAGTTTAGAAGTCATTAAAATGATTGATGCAATTCATAAATCGGCAGATATTGGTGAGGTTGTTAGACTCTAAAGTATTGTTAAATAGTTAAAACTATTGATACCCTGGTAAATTAAATTTATCGGGGTATTTTTTATATCCAAAGAAATTTTCCCACTCTTGAAAATTAATTTTTAATAATCAACAATTAATCGAGTTGAAAGTTATGAATAGATCAATTAGAGCACTATATATAGTTTTAGGATTTTTGTTTGTTGGGCTAGGGGCTTTAGGAGCTTTTTTGCCTATTTTACCAACAACGCCATTTTTACTATTGGCCTCTTACTTTTT
>JALOAG010000040.1 GCA_023228875.1 Bacteroidia bacterium
TTTGAGATAGGTGTTATCTATTAGAGTTCCGAAACGTTGGGAGAGCCTTAATTGGACTCATATGTGTTTGAGATAGGTGTTATCTATTAGAGTTCCGAAACATTCCGTAAAACACTTCATCACAAGAGGTGGTTTGAGATAGGTGTTATCTATTAGAGTTCCGAAACTGCCGCTGCATCTGGGCCGATCGGATGGGTGTTTGAGATAGGTGTTATCTATTAGAGTTCCGAAACTACATTCTTTCCAAGAGGTCTTTATTATAAGTTTGAGATAGGTGTTATCTATTAGAGTTCCGAAACTCTTTGTTTGTTATCAATCGGTCTATCATCGTTTGAGATAGGTGTTATCTATTAGAGTTCCGAAACCTTCGTTGTCGTCTGAATACTCACCTAATAGTTTGAGATAGGTGTTATCTATTAGAGTTCCGAAACTGACATTATCAACGCTAGGTACAACGAGATGTTTGAGATAGGTGTTATCTATTAGAGTTCCGAAACTTTGTAGAAGAAGATAGTAAGACCACGGTAGTTTGAGATAGGTGTTATCTATTAGAGTTCCGAAACGGCGTTTGCTAGCCTCTCTACCAACTGTACGTTTGAGATAGGTGTTATCTATTAGAGTTCCGAAACAAAAAGCATATCAAGAACTCTCTTATATGGGTTTGAGATAGGTGTTATCTATTAGAGTTCCGAAACCCTAGTAACTGAAGGCTTGCTACACTAACTGTTTGAGATAGGTGTTATCTATTAGGTAAGCGTAAATTGGGCAGTACTTTTAACTTAGGAAGTAAATATTGAAAATATTGACATTGAAAGGAATGAAGTAATGTCAAAATTAAGCCAAGCAGAAAAAGAGAAACGATTATTGCATTTGTCAGCACTTGATGATTGGAAGAAAAAGAATAACAGTAATTCAGATTTAGATTATTCAAAAGAAAATGGAATCCCGTATAGCTATTTGCGACTAATAACTAGTTGGCGCCGCTCAACTCAAAGGCGTACAAATCAAACAAGAAGATTAAAGAAGAGTCAAAGCTTTGTCAAAATTAAATCTTCAAGCAATATTAATAACAATCTCTCTGAGCCACTGACTATCGTGGTAGGAAAGGTTTCAATATTAGTACCAGAGAACAGTAGTAATGGTAATTTACGAAAAGTTCTCTCGGTTTTGGGGTTGGAAAATGTTTTTACAACCTAATGAATATGAATACTATTTACGTCCTGGTAAAACGGATATGCGTTTTGGAGCAAGGCGATTAGCTGCTTTAGTAATTACTGAGATGCAACAACAGGTGTTGGGAAAGTCAATGTTCTTATTTTGTGGTTCATCTAACAAAGTCATTAAAGTTTTAGTGTGGGACAAAAACGGTTTTTGGCTTGGCACCAAAAGGTTGATGGGAAAAGGTAGTTTTGCTTGGCCGTCAGATGGAGAAGCAGCTCAAAAAGTAGAGCTTAATCAAATCTTGCAGATGCTTTCAGGTCAAGATTGTTGGAGACGATTTGCACCATTAAAAGGGACCTATTTTGTGTAAAAAACTGCATATAATTACTTATATTATATTGAATAAGAGCACTTAATTTGCTACAATGTCACTCATATGGAAGGTAGCAAAAGATCTGTAAAAAAAGACGAATTAACCTCATTAGTGGAACAGCTTCAGCTTGATAATTTTCGCCTTACACTTGAAAGGGATGCTTATAAAGAGAGTTTTGAAAGCAAGAAAGAAGATTTAGAACAATCTCAGAAAACAATAGAGCAACTACAAAAGCGTTTAAATGATGTTAATCTGCAGCTACATTTAGCTTTAGAACAACTGCAAAAAGGTAAAGCAGAACGTTTTGGTCGTAAAAGCGAAACTGCTGAAAGTTTACAATTGCAGTGGCTCTTTGATGAAGCAGAAGTGACTTTTTCTGCAACAGAGACAGAAGAAGAGGAAGAAGAGAGTGTTTGTGTTGCTCCTCATGTTCGTAAAAAGCATGCAAAACATAAATTAACCACCTTGGAAAGTTCGACAGCTTTAATAGAAATTGATCATACAGAAGATTGCCCGGTTCCAGTTGACCCTGTTACAGGTAAAGCAATGGTTCTCTGTGGTACTCACAGTGAAGATAAAGTGGGCTTTCTTCCTGCCAAAAGTTATATCGAGCGCCATCTCTTTCCTGTTTATGCTCCCAAAGAAGCCTATGAAGCTGAAGATGGGACAAATAACCGAATCATCAGTTACCCACTGTATAGTCGAGTACTTAAAGGGGTGATGGTAACAGACAGTCTTGCTTCTGAAGTTATTGTTAAAAAGTTTACCGACCATTTACCACTGTACCGTCAAGAGGATATATTTCGGCGAAAAGGCTTGGCAATTTCACGCCAAAGCATGGCAAGCTGGATAGTAAATGCAGCCAAAGCACTTGAGCCATTGGGTAAGTTGCTACACAAAAATGTGTTGCAACGCCAGTTGGTTAATATGGATGAGAGTCCTTTAACCGTTTTGCATGAAAAAGAGAGAAGTTCTGACTCTCAATCTTATATGGTTGTTCAAGTCGGCAGCGGAGGAGGACCTACGGTTGTCTATTATTTCTATGATCCGTATCGAAATGCTACGGTTATTTCCTCCTTGCTAAGTGGTTTTTCTTCGGTATTGCAAACTGATGGTCTATCTAGTTACGTTACAGCTGTCGAAAACTTGACTCAAAATGGGCATAGTTGCACCCACATAGGGTGTTGGAGTCATGCCAGACGTTCTTTTACTACTTTGGGTAAAGGAGCTATTAGCAAAGAAAATGCCCGATTTGTAAAAATGATAGCAAAACTCTATAAGATAGAACGGGACATGAGGCAAAAATATTCTGAAGGTTTTTATGCTAGTGAGAGTGCTTTTGTTGAAGAGAGGGTAAGTAAAGTTGAACCTGTTTTGACTGCCATATACAAATTGGCACAAGAAAAAATTGCTGTAGCAATAGTAGGCAGTGAATTTTACAAGGCTGTTAAATATTTGCTTAACCAATGGCCTCGTTTGAAATATTATCCTTATTACTTTAACGCTACGCCAGATAACAACATCGCTGAACGTTTCACACGCCCCTTCGCAATTGGATCTCGCTCGTGGTTGTTTGCTAATACTGCTGCTGGAGCAAAGGCATCGGCTTTGATGTATACTTTGATTGAGAATGCTAAATTGAACAAGCTCAATGTTCATGACTATATTTGGGCAGTGTTGGATCAAGCTCCCTACTGTAGAAGCGAAGAAGATTACAACGATTTGCTGCCTTGGAATATTGATTTGAGTGATATTAGAGAAAAAAAGCAACTCATAAGTAAAGCTCAGCCTGTTAAGGGAAGAACCGAAGACTATATTATTAGAGGTGGTCTCTATTAAGATTAAGAACAGCCATCTTTCGTCTCTTCTCTTACCTTTAGCAATAACTGACATAAATAGAATTTCTCTCTCCATGACAAATAGTATCGATTATTTATTTTTTTGTTCATAGGAGGGGCCAATTTACGTTTACACTGAAAATTAATTATTTTTTTGAACTTTTAGAATCTTTTTAAAAGAATTTATCTACTTGCTTGACAATGGATAAATAGACTTCTAGAATGGTTAACAGGAGCTGTTTAACTTTTATTATTATAAGGAATTGTATTAAAAAAGTTAAGCTCAAATTTATTGAAAAAATGACTAAAAAAAAGAGCAACGGAGGAGAAAATGTCAGTTCAAAAAGTTAAAGAAGGAAAGAGAATTGTTGGGACAATGCTTAGACTATCAAAAAATAGTGCTGTGGCTCTGTTAGCAAAGAATGCCGGCTTAGATTTTATCATGCCGGACATGGAACACAGTACCTACAATTTCGAAACTTTGGCAAATATAGCCCGTGTTTCTCGATTGGCTGGTATTGAATGTTTTGTTAGAGTGAGTGAACTAAGTAAGTCGTATGTATCTGGGGCTCTTGATGCAGGAGTAACGGGAATTATGGTTCCTATGATTGAAACAGTTGAACAGGCTAAAAAGTTTGTTAACTGGGCTAAGTTCATGCCTGTTGGAAATAGAGGATTCGGCGGAATGGGAGACCATTCTCAATTTACAAGTGCCAAAGCTGTGGAGTTTATGCCCAAGGCAAATAAAGAAACATTAACAATTGCCCAAATTGAATCTGCTTTAGCTATTGATAATATTGAAGAAATTGCGGCAGTTGATGGAATAGATGCTCTTTTAATTGGACCAAATGATTTAGCCAACTCATTGGGAATACCCGGGGATCTTTTTCATGAGAAAAATATGAACGCAATTTTAAAAACTGCCAAAGCAGCTAGGGATAATAATAAAATATTTGGACTTCATGGACCCGACAAAATGGCCCAAATGTTACTAGATGAAGGTTTAACTCTGTTGATGAGTAACCATGATGCAGCACTCCTTTTGGAAGGGATGAAAAATATCGCAACAAAATTTAAGGAATAGCGTTATGGCGAAAGTATTAATTCCACAAGATATTGTGCAAGAGGGAAAGGATTATCTGAAAAAACACGGACATGAAGTAGTCATAGGCAGTGCTTTTGATATTGAGACAATTAAAAGAGAGGTAGCTGATGCAGATGCCCTTCTTGTCCGAACAGCATCTTATCCCGCTGAAGTTTTGGAAGCCGGGAAAAAACTAAAAGTAATAAGCAGGCATGGGGTAGGTGTAGATAATATTGATGTAAAAAAAGCAACAGAGTTGGGAATCAGAGTGACCTATACGCCTGAAGCCAATGCCAGTACAGTCAGTGAATTAGCATTGGGTTTTCTTATAGCACTAGCGAGAAAAATAGTTGTTTGTGATAAAGCTACTAGAAGCAATAATTTTAATGTCAGAAACACACTGCCAATTACCGACTTAAGCGGTAAGACTCTCTCAATTATTGGATTTGGAAGAATCGGGAAACTCGTAGCCAGAAAGGCTATGCATGGACTCGATATGAACATAGTAGTTTACGACCCCTATGTTAAGGCGGTTCCCGAAGGAATAAACTTAGTTAAAGATTTAAAGGATGCATTAAAGGTAGCCGACTTTATAAGCTTACATCTTCCCTCAACTGAAGAAACAAGAAACCTGATAAATTCTAAAACAATAAAATTGATGAAAAAAAGTGTTAACATAGTTAACTGTGCCAGGGGAGATTTAGTTAACGAGAGTGAAATTACTACTGCCTTAAGAGAAGGTCAAATTGCAGGCTTGGCTACTGATGTATTTGCACAAGAGCCACCACCAAAAGACCATCCATTTTTTGATTTAGAGAATGTAATTTTAACCCCGCACAATGCTTCTTTAACATATGAGTGCATGGTTAGGATGGCTGTTCAAGCGGCTGAAGGAATTGTTGATGTTCTCAGCGGTAAAGAACCGACTTGGGCTCTCAACTAATTAGGTTTTTGTAGGAGAAAGTAATGAGTAGCAATGAAACAAAACATATGCAAAAAGTTGTTGATATCGTAGATCAGTATGCTGATATTA
>JALOAG010000041.1 GCA_023228875.1 Bacteroidia bacterium
AACAAAATGATGTGTTTCATATTTATTCAAGAGGCTTTGAGATGAAGGAAGTAACGGTTTATGACGTATTAGGAAGGGTGGTTTATTCCGATGCGTCAGAAGGAAATAGCCATATACTTCCTTATCTCGGAGCAAATCAGGTGTTGGTTGTACAAGTTATAACCGCAAATGAAGAAGTTTTGAGTAAGAAAGTAGGAAATTAAACTTTTTATCCCACAGATGCACAGATGCTAAATGTAAAATAGTTTAGAAAAACACAATGTAAATCACACTGATATTGAGTGTTTTTCATTCAATCCAATCTGGGAAATATAATTTTCTCAAAAAACATAAAAAAATCTGTGTATCTGTGGCTAATAAATAATGTACTTCGGATACATACATTTTAGTATTTCGATACTCTCGAACTCTAAATCATTAATTTCGAATTCTAAACCCTAAGTACCAAATCCTAAATTTGACATCAACTCTGACGAAGTTTTCAATAGCTTCGTCAGAGTTTTTTTGTTTGTAAAGAATTCATGTACTGATTCTTTCACGCTCAAAAAAAAAATAAGTCCCTATTGATTTTTTTTTAACTTTGTCAGAATATAAATTTAAAAAAATATTAATTCCGATATTTTATATTTAGCCTTTACCTAATTTAATTGTCTAAAAAACAACACATTATTAATAAACCAACACTTTTATATTAACAAACGATTTAGACATAAGCCACAACATCAGGTTTAACTGTCAATAATTTAAAACAATACTTATGAAGGTAAATTTTTGCAACAAACAAATCTCTTTTTTTACGCACTTCTGGAAGAATCGAGTGCTATCAACAATAATACTCTTTCTATTTACATTCGCAGGATTTTCACAAACCACTATATCTGTTAATAACTCAGCACATCCTGAATCAAGCTATACTCCGGAACAGCTGATTAAAGATGTTTTGATTGGAGCCGGTGATTGTGCCGAAGTAGATTTTATTTACTTGCAGGAAAATCCAATCGGTGCAACGAATCCATCTCAAAAAAGTTGGGGATATTTTGATGCTACCGGAACGAGCTTTCCGTTTGATAAAGGGATTATCCTTACAACAGGATTTGCCTCAAATGCCACAGGACCTAATAATAATACCGGAATATCCGGAATTTCAGTTGGGTGGACGGGAGATAGTGATCTGAAAGCTATTTTAGATGCCCAAAGCGGAGATAATCAGCCTACTAACAATGCCACTGTATTTCAGTTTACTTTTGTTCCTTCCATACCTAATATTTCTTTTGATTTTATTTTTGCTTCTGAAGAATATGAAAATCAATATGAATGTCAACATCAGTATAGAGATGGTTTTGCTTTCTTACTAAAAGGTCCGGGCATTCCCGACACTTCCGGAACAACCTACGGAGGTATTAATATTGCTGCTATTTCGGGTTCAGCAGGCGTACCAGTAAGCACTATATCTATCCATTCCAACGATTTTATGTGTGGAAGCGAAGTAATAGGAACTAATTTTTTTCCTGATTTATATGTCAGTAACTCGGGGATGAATAACCTAAACGAAATACAATATGATGGGCATACTGTTCCTCTTACTGCACAAGCAACACTGATTCCCGGAGAAACTTATGAACTTAAAATTGTAATTGCAGACAGAGGAGACGCTGGTTATGATTCTGCCGTTTTTTTTAAAGCTGGTAGTTTTAATATCGGTCTTAATTTGGGAGATGATCTAACTGTAGAAGATAGCACAGCTCCCTGTAACTTAGACACCATTACTATTGGCGTAGAGTCAAAACCCTTTGAAATCTACCAATGGTATGCTTACGATGGTTCAAGTTTTAACGAAATTCCAGGAGAAACCACAAGTTATTTAGATGTTTCTACTGCTGGAGTTTATGGTTTAGAACTGACTTACGGATTAGAAGAATGTACTTATTTTGACTCTGTTACTGTCGAATTTGCTGACAACCCTGTAGCTTATCAACCAAGTACTTTAATCGGTTGTGAAAGTATGTCTGAAGATGGTTATGCCTCATTTATACTAACCGATAGAGATGCCCAAATTATTAACGGGCAAACGGATATGACCGTAATGTATTTTGAAACATCAGAACTGGCAGAAGAAGGAAATCCCGAAAATCAACTTACTATTCCTTATACTAATACAGAAATTTGGGGACAAACAATATATGCGAGAATAGAACATATAGATTTCGGCTGTTATGACATTACAGAATTAGATCTGATTGTTTGTCAGCCTTGTCTCGAAAATTTTATACTGAACTCTCAAGCTGAAGTAGATTTTTTCGAGCAAACCTATTCGCATTGTACCGATGTAATAGGAGATGTAATTGTTGAAGGAGAAGATATTACGGATTTAACAGGGTTGAATAGTTTAGTAAATGTGGGAGGAGATTTTACAATTCAAAGTAACCCGTCTTTAAACGAACTTAACGGACTGAATAACTTATCTGCTGTTAATGGTAATTTTAATATTATAGACAATCCCGCATTATCAGAAATTGCAGGTTTTTCTTCATTAAATCAGATAGACGGGCATTTTTGGCTTAAAGACTTACCGAGTTTGGCTGTGTTATCTGGTTTTACTTCTTTAAATCATATAGGCAATGAATTTTGGATACAAAACACAGAACTTCAAAACCTGGATAGCCTCGAAAGCATAGTCAGCATTGGAGGTAAACTTGCTTTAGAGGACAATCCGTCAATGAATAATATTTCAGGACTTTCAAATATCAACCCCGAAACTATATTGGGCGAGTTAGGTCTGTATATTACCAATAATCCTTCCCTTTCTGTTTGTAGCCTACCTAATTTTTGTACCTACTTGAATGGAGAGGGAAATAGAACCATAAGCGAAAATGCAGGGTATTGTTTTGACTTAGATATTGTGCTACTTGATTGTATTCCTTGTGAAATTCCTACGGATCTGAAAGCAGTTAATATATTTATTAATACGGCTGATTTGAATTGGAATGGTGAAGAAGAACTTTTTGATATTGAGTGGGGAACTACAGGATTTGTACAAGGTAATGGTATAATTGAGAGCTATATCGGAGGAACCGAATACAACCTTTCTGAACTTATGGCAGATACTAAATACGATTTCTATGTCCGTACTTATTGCGAAACCAAACAAAGTGATTGGGCAGGCCCGTATAGTTTTACAACATTAAAAGACTGTCCTACAGGAAACTTCACTTTTACTTCGCAACAACAGATAAATAGTTTCGGAGCAGAATATGCTCACTGTTCAGATATTATCCTTAATAACGTAACTATTCAGGGAGCTAATATTACTAACCTCGACGGCTTAAATAAGATTTCAGAAATACAAGGGTTTCTCGATATTAAAAATAATTCTCAACTGCAAAATCTTATGGGGCTAAACTCTTTAAATTGGGTTGAAGGCAATCTTAACATTACTGGTAATACTATTTTAGAAAATTTGGAAGGACTTGGTTCTTTAACCGAAATAGGAAATGATTTAATTATAGGAAACAATGACGCTTTAGTGAACCTATCAGGCTTAGATTCTTTGGCTCAAGTCGGAATGACCTTACATATTTTTTACAATCCTTCTCTTTTGAGCTTAAACGGATTAAACAACTTAACTCAAATGGAGGAAGGGTATATCCGTATTGAAAACAACGGACAACTAAACGATATATCAGATTTACAAGATATAAATCCTGTTTCTATATCGGAAGAATACGGATTGCATATTGTTAATAATACCAACCTCTCAATATGTGATTTTTCTAATTTTTGCACCTATTTACAAGGTTCGGGAGTTAGAACCATTTCGGGTAATGCGGGAAATTGTTCTGACGAAACTACTTTAGTAAATTTATGCAACGGAGAATGTCTGTCATCTACCATTTGGAACGGAACCTCTTGGAGCAACAACACACCTGACCATACCAAAAAAGTCATCATTAACGGAAATTTAACCATTACAGAAGATGTGACTTTCTGCGAATTATTATTAAATTCAGGAACTCTGACTGTAAGCTCAGGAGCGACACTTACCGTAAACGGAGTAATTGAAAACTCCCAAAGCCAGGCTAACTTTATCGTTCAAAACGAGGCAAATCTGATTCAGGTTGATGATGTCGAAAATGTTGGGGAAATTACCGTTTACCGAAACAGCTCGTTAATCAAACATTTAGATTACACCTTGTGGTCTTCGCCTGTGGCAGAACAAGGTTTAAAAGAGTTTTCGCCTCAAACAATTTGGTATCGCATTTACGATTACAACACCACTACCGACCAATGGAGTCAGATTTTCGGAACTTCGTCTGACCCTGACCAAAACTTTGAGCAAGGTATCGGATATATGTTCCGTGCTCCAAACGATTTTGTAACTACTCCTTACACATATAACGGAGAATTTACAGGAATTCCGAACAACGGAACTATCTCAGTTGCGTTTAATCCTTTGGGAATGTATCAAAGTGTAGGAAATCCGTATCCGTCTAATATAAGTATAACAGCGTTTTGGCAAGAAAATCCCGGTACAGGAACGCTTTACTTTTGGACAAACATCAATCCGTGGGATAGTTCTTTAAATGACGGAAGCGGAGATTATACAGCCAACAATTGGGCAACTTACAGCCTTATCGGAGGTGTAGATGTCCCTCAATCGGCTGATAACGATGCAACAAACAAAAAGCCCAACGAATTTGTTTCTGTAGGACAAGGATTTATGGTAGAAGCCCCTACCCTGCCTTCGGTTATTTTTACCAACGCAATGCGTACTTCAGACGAGGGAGTATTTTTCAAAGCCATGGAAGAAGAAAAACACAGACTTTGGCTCAATCTGTCTGACGAAACACTTGTTCTGAACCAAACGCTTATCGGATATGTAAATCAAGCCACCAACCAGCAGGATTTTGGTATTGACTCTAAAATGTTCGGATATGCGGGTTCTGCTTTGTACAGTTTAATTCAGAATAGCCAAGATAACTTTGTAATTCAAGGTCGTGCTTTGCCTTTTGACGATAACGATGTGGTTCAACTCGGATTCAGAGCCAACCAAGCAGGAAGTTTTACAATCTCATTAGCGGATTTTGACGGAATCTTTGCAGAAAATCAGGATATTTACCTAAGAGACAATTTCACCCAAACCGAACACAACCTGAAAGACGGAAATTATAGTTTTGTAAGTCAGCAAGGTACATTCAACAGTCGTTTTGAAGTGGTTTACAAACAATCGGGAGTGCTAAATATTGCCATTCCGGATTTAAACAATGGTTGGGTGGTTTACAAAAAAGATGACACATTTTATATCCAATCGCAAAACTTTGAAATCAAAAAAGTAGCGGTTTATGATATGTTAGGCAGAATAGTTTACACTTCCGAGGCAGAAGGCAATAGCCATACACTCCCTTATCTTGGAGCAAATCAGGTGTTGGTTGTACAAGTTATAAC
>JALOAG010000042.1 GCA_023228875.1 Bacteroidia bacterium
CAAAATATACAACACTGACAATCAATTAATTATGCACACTTATTGCACTTTTGTTAATACATGCATAATTGATTTATATTTGCCTAATGAAGTTATGGGTGTGGTTGTGCAACAGGCACAGCGGTTTGGCGTCAGGCGGGGTGAGGTGTAAACTTGGAGTTTTGTGCTTCTATTCAAGTTCAGTGCAGGTTGACAGTTTTGTTCTCCGAAACCCGCCCGAACGCAAAGCCCGAAAACGTTATAAGCCATTATAAAAAGACATCACAACAATGAACAGAATACTAATATTTTTAATTTTCATCACCCCGACAGTATTGTTTGGACAAGGGAAAGCAATTCCAATAAATGTTACGATTTTTAATGAATCGACAGCTATCCCATTTACAAGGTTTGTTACAACTCCAATTCACCCCGGACTTCAATTAGGGACCGAATTTAATTATAAGGTTAAAGAATATTCCCGACTTTTTCAGACTGCAAACATTAGTTATTTCTATCACAACTACTTGGCACAAGGCATAGGACTCAACACAGAATTGGGATATGAATATCGACTAAAATTTGGACTTGCAATTTCGGGACTTTTGGGAGTGGGATATATGCAGACATTTGCAACTGCCGAAGAATTTACGTTTACAAACGGTCAATATGTAAAAAAAGCTGATAAAGGAAACGCAAGATTATATCCGTCATTTTCTATTAATATTGGCTACTATCTTAAAAAGACAGAAAAAAACAGCCCTAAAATATTTATGCGTTATCAATCTGGGGCTGAGTATCCCTATTCACCTGACTTTATTCCAGTAATGACTCATATCAACTTACATGTTGGCGCTAAATTTTTTATCAAAACAAAGACTAAGAAAAATGAATAAAACTCTATATTTTATCCTTTCTTTATTTTTGCTAAACTCTTGTCATAAAGGCGAAGATATAACTCCTTCATTTTATAACTGCAATTTCGATTTTGCCGACAGTAGTTTTATAAATCCAAACAACAATAAATATCAGTCATTGTTAAACGATATGACTTCCAGTGGCGTAGTTGGGGTTACAATGTCGGTTTTTCATACTCAAACAGGTATATGGATTGGTGCAAGTGGAAAAGCAGATTTACACAATAATGTTGATATGCAATCTTGTAATATCAGCCGAGTTGGTTCCACAGTAAAAATGTTTACTGCTACCACGGTATTGAAACTTATTGAAGAGGGAAAGTTAAATTTGGATGATAAAATTTCATCTTATTTACAAGGAGATGTGATTGATAAAATTGAAAATGCTGACAAAGCAACCATCCGACAACTGCTTCAACATTCAAGTGGCATATATAACTACATCCAAAATTTAAAATTCCAAACTGCTTCCCTGAATGACTTTATTAGAGAATGGAAACCGAACGATTTGTTACAATATGCATATAACCAAAAGGCATACTTTCAACCAGGCGAAGATGTGCGATACTCAAATACAGGTTACATTATGCTCGGAATGTTGATTGAAAAAATCGAGGGTAAACCTTTTTATAAAGTATTTGAAGATAAAATATTCAACCCACTTGGTTTAACAATGACAAAGTTTGCAGCCGAAGACCATATTCCATATGGAACTGTAAGAGGATATATTGATATGTATAGTAATTTGCAAGTTGTAGAAAGCACCTATTTTAGTGGTTGGGATTATTACACGGCAGACGGTGGATTAATTTCAAATCCATACGATTTAAATGTTTTCTTTCGAGCCTTAATGAGTGGTCAAATAATAAGTTCAAATTCTTTGAACGAAATGCTGACTTGGAAAATACCCAAAGAGCCGGACCCTGATTTCTTCCCAATATCTTATGGATTGGGAATTTTTAAAATTGAAACAGATAAAGGAATTGCTTATATGCACAGCGGTGATGCAGTTGGTTATTATGCAAATATGCTTTATTTCCCAGACGACAACACGTCCGTTGTTTATGCTGTAAACAGTAACTATGGAAAGATTGACCAATTCGTATCAACAAAAAAAGCAATCGAAAAAATAATAAATGAGACAAAAGAATAACGGCTTATAACATCGTAAATAAAACATTTGGCAGTCAGTGGGTTATCGAACGTTTCAGCTCGTATCAAAAGTACTTGTAACTTGATAGATAAGTGCTTCGAAATGCCAAACGTTTCATACACGCATCCGTTAGGCGTAATATTATGAGACAGCTACTACACGACATAGAATTTAAAGAAACTCATAGCCGACTCGGTTTGAAAATTAATTCACATCTAAACGGACTTGACAAAAGTAAAAAGGATGACAAACAGAAAATTTTAGAGCTATGTCAAATTGGAAAATTATTAGCGACATACTTTAATGACTTTGAAATTACCCAAGTTATCGAAAAACCTGACTTCATAATCTCAAATGGGCAGACACAATTCGGACTTGAACACGAATTAATTTTGGACTCAAAAGCTAAAGCACAAGAAGGATTTTATGAAAACATTTGCGAGAAGGTCGAAGTTAATTTAGAAAATGACCCTTCTGTTCCAAATGTTCTAGTTAATTTACATTTGAAGGACAATTTGAGTTTTAAAATCAATGACAAAACAGACCTAATAACACGACTAACAGAGTTGGATAAACATTTTATTTTGACAGGGGAACTTTACGATAATGACATCGTGAATAATGCACACAGGATGAAACACACTCAAAAAAGTGTGAACGCAAATTTTGGAGCATATTGGCAAAAGGCTATAACAAAGGACTTAATACTTGAATACGTTTCAAAAAAGGAAAGTAAAATTTCTGCTTACAGACAAAATACAAAGTTACCTCTGTGGTTGGTTTTAATAATCGGTGGCGTTGGACAAAGTTCGTTTGAGGTAAATGAATTGCTAAATATTGAATTAACGACCGACTTTCACAAAGTATTTTTATATGAAGACTTTGACAACAAATTGTATGAACTTAAATAGAAATACTACGCCTAACAGGGGTAGCTGTTGCACAACTCTCTAAAAAAAGAAAAAAACATCAAAAACGGCTTCATTAGAAGCGTTTTAAGCACACTTGTTTTTTCAACTATGCTTTTTAAGTTGGTTTTTTGGGTGGTTTATATAGGAGTTGTGAGCGTTGTGATGTAGTCAATAAAAAAACGAAAGGTGTTTTGCGCAGTTGCCTCTATTTTTTGCATGGCTCGCGCTATGCTGTATCAAGGGTTTGTGATAATAAGCGATAAAAAATGTCAGTTGGTACCAAGCTGTCAATGCTTACTTGATACAACATTTTTGGTTGAATATCCTTACGTCCCTGCATGCATCAAAGATAAAAAAAGAAATTTTTAAGGCAAAATATACAACACTGACAATCAATTAATTATGCACACTTATTGCACTTTTGTTAATACATGCATAATTGATTTATATTTGCCTAATGAAGTTATGGGTGTGGTTGTGCAACAGGCACAAGGTATTGGCAATACCCGCTGGACAGCTTGTTTATAATTTAAAGTTTCCAAGTGCGGGCATCGCCAATACCCAATCCGTTAGCGGTCATGCTTAGACAGGTACTACATAAAATTGACAGACCAGAAATGAAGCTTAGACTTATAATTTTTGCAATCTTTTTTATTTATTCCAGTGCTTGGGGACAAGTCTCAAAACCTATTACAATAAAGTGGGTTGACAATCTTTCAGGTGACTTTTCATTTACAAATAACTGGAGTTATCCCCTCGGTGTTGAAATGAAGTCCGATGGGAAAGCAGGTTGCGCAGACGGAGGTTTTTGTCCTCAACGCTGTTATTCAATGCTTGATAGTAATGGTATTGTCCTTAAAGACTCTGCTCAAATATTTTATCAACTCTTGGACACAGCACATCAATTCCATTCAATACAATGTGAAGCTTGGTGTTATGAATGGGCAGGAACAGATTTTATTGAAGTATTCAGAAAAAATAAAGACAGCATATTTTGCTATACTTCGACTGGCATTGCAACACATTGCAGTTTGCAACTTGAAATTCTGAAAAATATTTGCAAAGCGACTATTGACTTAAATAGTATAACACCTGACGGAAGCGCCATCTATTACTGCACTGACGGATACATTACAATTGACAAAAAACTATGGGAAAAAGGAATAATGAAGGCGGAATTCAATTTCAATTTTGAACACAAAGAGAATCCCCAAAAACCAATTTATTGGAGAGGAAAAATCTATGCAAAAATTAAGACGAATTAAACAGCTAAAAAAAGCACGACCCGCTAACAGCACCTACAAGAAATTGGCGGTTCAGTGGTTAAATCAAGCTTTGTGCTTCTATCAAAGTTTCTGCTTGGTTGACAGTGAAGTGCTTCGAAATCGCCACCTTCGGGTAGCTGCAAAACGTTAGGCGCAAGTATGACGAAAGAAACAAACGCAAGAATGACAAACAAGAAAACATACATTTCTAAGAATGACTTTCATAGCGCACATCAATTTGCGAAAATAAATAAGCACATAGACATCTGTTTGACTTTAATTGAAAGACTTATAAAAATTAACGATAAGTGTAGAACTGAAGTGGCAAACAATCTCAAAATTGAAAATTATATCATTGATTATCGAGCTGACCAATTTGGTTACTATGACAACACCTTAAAAAGCATTT
This sequence comes from Bacteroidia bacterium, assembly GCA_023228875.1. NCBI lineage: Bacteria > Pseudomonadati > Bacteroidota > Bacteroidia > Bacteroidia bacterium. The sequence goes on from JALOAG010000042.1 coordinate 4,635, forward strand.
ACTATTCCTGTTTTTCTTTAAAATACGTCTACGACATAAGTACTTTTATGAATTTTAAAGAAATTGACAATACAATCGGCCTCACGCTTGACAATCAAAGAGCTTATATCACGTTTACTGCAATTGTTAAATTATCGAGCATGTTTGAATACACTCGAAAAGTATATGAAAAAAATATTTCAGGCAAACCGTATTTTGACAAGCTCCGAGAAAAATATTCTGACAAAGTTGACTCATTGGAGCTTCTGAATAATTTTCGCAACACAATTCATAGTAATGGTAAATGGAAGCCAAAAAACAATGCTGACAATCTAACATATAGCCTAAGGGAGGGTGAACAGGTGATTAAACCTGGCGAAACTTTCAAATATGACCACTGGAAAATTTACCGAATTATTAAAGACTGTTTGGAGCTGAATAAGTTGATGGCCTTGGACAATGAAGCAGAACGGCTAAGACAAACAAGGATTGAAATAAATGGACAAAAATTAGCTGTACTTAAAACCGACATGACAACTGAAGACTGGGAAAGAATTTTTTACAATCAACGATGACAAAATACCAGCGCCTAACATGGGTAGCTGTTGCACAACTCTCTAAAAAAAGAAAAAAACATCAAAAACGGCTTCATTAGAAGCGTTTTAAGCACACTTGTTTTTTCAACTATGCTTTTTAAGTTGGTTTTTTGGGTGGTTTA
>JALOAG010000043.1 GCA_023228875.1 Bacteroidia bacterium
AATTTACCCGCAAAGAGGCTGAAAAGGTGATTGCAGAAGTATTTGCTGAGAGAAATGATAAAGTTGATTATCTAATTGGTACAATGATTGAGGTTCCAAGAGCCGCTCTCACTGCCGATGAGATTGCAAAAACTGCCCAATTCTTCAGCTTCGGTACTAACGACTTAACTCAAATGGCTTGTGGGTTCTCCCGCGATGACTCAGCTAGCTTCTTAGGCCCATACGTTGAAGATACCGATAAACAAATCTACGACTACGATCCCTTTGAAACGATCGACATTGATGGAGTTGGTAAGCTTGTCCAAATGGCAAAAGAGCTTGGTAGAAAAGCAAATCCAGATATCCACTTAGGAATCTGTGGTGAGCACGGAGGAGATCCAAAATCGATCGATTTCTGTCACCAAGTTGGACTAGACTACGTCTCTTGTAGCCCATTTAGGGTTCCAGTAGCTCGTCTAGCTGCAGCTCAAGCTGTTTTAAACAACTAAAAATTATGAGGCCGGATTATTTCCGGCCTCTTTTTTAGCCAAAAGTGGGATTCGAACCCACGACCTACGCATTACGAGTGCGTTGCTCTACCCCTGAGCCATTTTGGCTTTTTTTTAAAATAAACAATTTTATTTTACATTGCAATAAAATTAATGGGGCTTGACCATAATTGAGTTTATATCTACCGTATAAGCTAATATTTTAGTGTAAAGTTGGAGTCTATTCTGGATAAAAAATATAGTCGCTACAAAATTGAAGCAGCAGTTACCGAAAAGAGGGTAATAGCTATTAAAGTGAAAGTTGATCGCTCGGTTAAGGTGGGAATGATGTGGGCTCCTGAGGTTGTCGATTTTTACAAAGAGGTCTATCCCGATATCATTGAAGAGGGTTTTTCCTTAAGCGAGTTAGAGTATATCTCTAATTTTGAGGAGTTATATGAGGGTTTTGGGGATTGAGAGCTCTTGTGACGAGTGTTCTGCCGCCATTGTCGAAGATGGCAATAAAATTCTAAGCAACGTTGTTGCAACTCAAATTGAGTTACACCGCCCTTTTAGTGGGGTAGTTCCTGAAATTGCCTCTCGTATCCATGTTGAGTGGATAGGGGAAGTTGTCAACGAAGCACTAAGTAAATCAAATTTAACAGTTAACGATATCGACGCAGTAGCTGTAACTAATCGTCCTGGCTTATTAGGCTCTTTACTAGTTGGCGTTAACTTTGCTAAAGCTTTTGCTGCAACCTTAGATTTACCAATAGTAGCTGTAGATCACATTAGAGCCCACTTAAACGCATCTCAAATAGAGCATCCTTTGCAATATCCTTACTTAGGATTACTAGTAAGTGGAGGACACACAATTATTTGTATTGTCCACTCCTACGACGATATTGAAGTGTTAGGAACGACAATTGATGATGCAATTGGAGAGGCTTACGACAAAATAGCTAAACACTACAATTTTGGCTATCCTGGTGGGGTAGCTATCGATAAGTTGGCCCAAAAAGGGGACTCTAAAGCCTTCTTATTTCCTGGAACTAAATTAAAAGATCCCTACAATGTCTCATACTCTGGTCTTAAAAGTGCAGTTATAAACCAATTAGATCAGTTTTGGGATGGGAAAAGTGAAAAGTCGCCAGAAAACATAAGCGCCTCTTTTCAAAGAGTAGCTGTGGGTATTTTAGTTAAAAGGGTTAAAAAAGCGATTAAAGAGGTTGGTATTAGGCGCCTAGGTGTGGGGGGAGGAGTTGCTGCAAACTCCCTACTAAGAGCTGAACTAAATAAATTAGAGAATGTAGAAGTAGCTTTTCCTTCAATGAGTCTGTGTGCCGATAATGGGGCAATGATTGCAGCAATTGCTTACCACTATCTTAATGATAATAAAGTTGATAATCTAAATTTTATAACGACTGCCCGTGTTGAGGGCTTTAAAAGGTCCAATCTGAAATAAAGGAGTTGGTATGGAGAATTTTAATCTTGATGATGCGATTAGGAAGGTGCACGATTTTCCACGAGCAGGGATTTTGTTTTACGATATTACCTCAATTTTATCTAACCCCCCAGCATTTAAGTATTGCGTTGATGCAATGGAGCAAACTTATAAAGATCGAGAAATTGATGCAATTGCTTGTGTTGAGGCTAGAGGTTTCGTCTTTGCCGCTCCATTAGCTTACAATATGGGATTGCCCCTAATTTTAGTTAGAAAAAGGGGAAAGCTTCCTGGCAAAGTTAGAGAGCGCAAATACAACTTAGAGTATGGGCAAGACTTTGTTACAATCCAAGAAACCGACATCCAACCAGGTTCAAAAATCTTATTAGTTGATGATCTAATTGCCACTGGTGGCACAATTAAAGCTGCTGCTGAGTTAATTGAAGAGATGGGTGGATCTGTTGCCTCTATTTTTGGGGTAATTGGACTGCCATTTTTAGATTACGAAGATATTTTAAAACCTTATGAGATTAAAACTTTAATCAACTACGACGGTGAGTAGAAAATTTAAATATTTTTTAAAATAATTACCTCTAGCTTGTTTAAAAAGAGAAATGATACGACTTTAGTAGATAATGAAAAGAATTAAAATTATGTTTTTATGCACAGGGAACTCTTGTCGTAGTCAAATGGCAGAAGGCTTTGGTAAATACTTTGGTAAAAGTTATGTCGAGATTCACAGTTCAGGCATTGAAGCACACGGTATAAATAAAACAGCAATAAAAGTAATGGGTGAAATTGGGATTGATATTTCAAAAAATAGCTCAAATGAGATTGATGAAAACTTATTGAAAGAAATGGATTATGTAATCACCCTTTGTGCTGATGCAGAAAATAGATGCCCTCAAGTTCCACATAAAGTGGTCAAATTGCACTGGCCATTTGATGATCCTGCTAAACTTAAGGGGGATGAAGATCAAATAATTGAAAATTTTAGGCTAATTAGAGATTTAATTGGGAACCGAATCAAACTATTTTTCAACGAACTGCAAATTGGAGTTAATATTTAACTAACTTCGTAATTTTATAATACACCACTAGTGTCGATTGGTAACAAAAAACACACTGAAGATGAAGAAAATTGAAATATAGTTAAAGCTTTAGGGCGCTTGACATAAAGGGCCCTATAAAGTAAATTCAAGTTCGAGTTTGATGTGTACATCAAAAGATGGTCCCTTCGTCTATCGGTTAGGACGGGAGATTCTCAGTCTTCAAAGAGGGGTTCGATTCCCCTAGGGACTATAGATACCAGCCTTAAAAGGCTGGTATTTTAGTGTTTAACTAAACGCAAGGAAATATCTATGATAACAGCAGCAAATATAACATTAGCATACGGAACACAAACACTTTTTAAAGATGTGAGTCTTAAATTTACCAGTGGCAACTGCTACGGAGTAATTGGGGCAAACGGAGCTGGAAAGTCGACGTTTCTTAAAATCTTAAGTGGAGAGATTGAACCTGATAAAGGTGAAGTCATTGTTGGGCACAACCAAAGAGTTGCAGTCTTACAACAAGATCACTTTGCTTTTAACGACTACACAGTTTTAGATACAGTCATTATGGGTTATAAGAGGTTGTATGAAGTTAAAAGTGAAAGAGATGCCATTTATGATAAAGAGGACTTTAGCCAAGAAGATGGTTTAAAAGCTGCTGAGTTAGAGGGGGAGTTTGCCGATTTAGGGGGCTGGGAAGCTGAAAGTGAAGTTGGAATGCTTTTAGATGGACTAGGAATTGGGGAGAACTTTTTAGACAAAAAGATGGAGAGCATTGAAGATAATCTAAAAGTTCGTGTTCTTTTAGCCCAAGCACTTTTTGGAAACCCTGATATTCTTTTACTAGACGAGCCCACTAACCACCTTGATTTAGAATCTATTCACTGGTTAGAAAACTTTTTAGGGGAGTTTAACAACACAGTTATTGTTGTTTCTCACGACCGTCACTTTCTAAACAGTGTTTGTACCCACATCGTTGATGTAGACTTTCAGAAGATTCAACTCTATGTAGGAAACTACGATTTTTGGTATTTATCGAGTCAACTCGCTTCCAAACAACAAAAAGATGAAAAAAGAAGAAGAGAGGAGAAGATTGCTGAACTTAAAGAGTTTATTCAACGCTTTAGCAGTAACCTCTCAAAAGCTCGCCAAGCTACCAGTAGAAAGAAGTTAATTGATAAATTAACAATAGATGATATCAAACCCTCATCGCGCCGTTTCCCATACGTTGCTTTTAAAAGCGAAAGAGATATTGGGCGCAACGTCTTAAAAATTGAGAATCTAAGCAAAAAAGGGGAGGATGAATCTCACTCGTTAAACAACCTCTCTTTAACTATAAACCCAAAGGATAAAGTTGCCTTTGTTGGACCCAATCACAACTTAAAAACTTTGTTCTTTGAAATAATTAGTGGCAATATGAAAAGTGATGGGGGAACGTATGAGTGGGGAGTGACCACCTCAACTAGCTATTTCCCTAAAGAGAACGACTATTTGTTTGATGGAGATATGAGCATCATCGATTGGTTAGCCCAATATTCTGAAGAAAAAGATGAAACCTTCTTACGCTCCTTTTTAGGAAGAATGCTCTTTTCAGGTGATGAGGCACTAAAGAATATTCAAGTTCTAAGTGGAGGAGAGAAAGTAAGGTGTCATCTTTCTAGAATGATGTTGGAACAACGCAACGTATTAATTTTTGATGAACCAACAAGCCACTTAGATCTAGAGGCTATTACGGCTTTAAACAACGCTTTAATAGATTTTACTGGTGTAATATTGTTTAACAGCCACGACCACCAATTTGTCACCTCTATTGCCAATAGGATTATTGAATTTGCCCCCAATGGAAAAGTAATCGATAGAATGATGAGTTTAGAAGATTATTTGAACAACGAGGATGTCAAAAAACTTAGATATGAGTATTATAAAGGTGAGAGTCGAATAATGATTTAAGGAGCAAGCTTATGTTACTTGTTGTCGATATTGGTAATACAAACGTAGTTATGGCCCTCTACAATGAGAAGATGTGGGCTGCTAGTTGGCGGATTCATAGCGACCAGATGAAAACAAGTGATGAGTATCTTGTAATC
>JALOAG010000044.1 GCA_023228875.1 Bacteroidia bacterium
CATTGAATAAACCTAACGGTTTATCTTTCGGACAGGGACAAGCCCTGTCCATACAAACCAAAATGGGATTTTGGCTTAATGGGTGGTATAAATTTCTGCGAAATTTATGGATTGATTAATCGGACAGGGACAAGCCCTGTCCCTACATTATCGTGTTTCGACAGGTTTTCGCTTCTAAAATTTGGCAACGGTTCGTTGACACTTCGCCTGCAATTTTTTTTAAAAAGTAAAAAGGTAAGAAAGCTAAAACATTACTCTAATGTTCTCACAAGGCGCAAGCCCAAAAAGAGGTTACTATCGCCAGGACTATCGTAGTAGCGATAAGCCACACGGCAGCCGACATCGTAGTTGTTCCAGCTGCCGCCACGACTGACGCGGTAAGACCCACTACTTGGACCCTTCGGATTACTACTTGGACTACTACTATAATATGAACTATTATACCAATCCCAACACCATTCAAAAACATTACCACTCATATCATAAATACCTAATTCATTGGCTGCTTTTGTGCCAACATCATGAGTTCGACTACTTGAATTGCCATCATACCATGCAACACTGCTAACACTATTTGACCCTGAATAAATATAGCCATTTGATTGATTGCCTCCTCGTGCTGCATATTCCCATTCAGCCTCAGTAGGCAAACGATATCCATTCGCAGACCAATTACATGTTATTGCATTCCATTGAGTATCAGTAGAGCTTGTAGGCATTGTTCCCCAATTACCTGGATTTGTATTTCCACTTTTCGCATAACAAGGTGTCAAACCCTCCTGAATAGATTTTCTATTGCAAAACACTATTACAGCATACCATGACACTTGTTCAACTGGTCTATTTGGATTCCCAGAAAATGAAGATGGATTAGCAGAAATACCATTATTATTTCCAGTCATCACTGTTTGCCATTCAGACTGTGTAAGTTCATACTTGCCAATCAAAAAAGAAGATAGTGTAACTGAATGTATCGGTCGCTCATCTGCTGAATACCCATTACTACCCATTTGAAATGTGCCGCCTTGTACATAAACAAGTTTTGTTAAATCAAGAATTGTCGTATTTGAATAATCTGAATAATGGCTTTGATAATAAGCTCTAATTCTATATTGATACTGAGCATTATTATTTATTGAACTATCCACCCAATTTGTAACATTAACCCCAACTGTTGCTATATTCTCTTGCCAAGCACCGTTACCAACTTTTCGAGAGATCTTAAATCCTTGTTCAAATTGATTTGTATCGGACCATGTCAGTTTTAAGCTTGTTGCAGATTGTGGTGTGATTGTCAAGTTTGTAGGAGGAGACAATAGAAATACATCTGTCTGTTCAACTGCATTTGAATAATTCTCTCCTGCATAAGCTCTTACTCTATATGTATAAATATTTCCAATCGGTGCATCTGTATCAGTCCAGACCGTTAAATTAGCCCCAACAGATGCTATATCTTCTTCCCACTCACCATCACCAACTTTACGAGATATCTTATATCCTTCTTCAAATTGATTAGTATCGGTCCAATTTAGCTTAATAGACATTGCTGACAAAGGTGTTAATATTAGATTTCCAGGTACTGTTAAAAAAAGTGCCTCCATCTTTTCGGCTGCACTTGAATAATTATCGTATAGAAATGCTTTGACTCTGTATGTATATGTAGTTCCATAAGGTGCATTTGTATCTATCCACATACTTACATTAGCATCTACCGATGCTATATCTTCCTGCCACTCACCATCACCAACTTTACGAGATATTTTATATCCCTCTTCTAATTGATTGGTATCATTCCATGTAAGTTTTAAGCTTGTTGCAGATTGTGGTATAATAGCCAAGTTTGTAGGTGCAGATAATAAAAACTCTTTTGACTCTTCTGCTGCATTAGAATAACTTTCTCCTGCATATGCTCTGACTCTGTAAATATAAGTAGTACCATAAGGTGCATCAGTATCTGTCCAGCTTGCAATATCAGGACCAACTGTTGCTATATCATTATCCCAGGCACCACTACCAGCTTTACGAGATATCTTATAACCTTCTTCAAACTCGTTGGTATCAATCCATGTAAGCTTTAAAGAAGCGGAAGACTGTGGTATAATAGTCAAATTAGAAGGTGCAGATAATATAAACGCCTCTGTCTGTTCAGCTGCATTTGAATAATACTCGCCTACAAATGCTTTGACTCTGTAAGTATATGTATTTCCAATTGGGGCATTAGAGTCTGTCCAGGTTACTATGTTGGCATCAAGTGTAGCAATACCGTCTTCCCAAGCACCATCACCAACTTTACGTGAGATCTTATACCCTTCTTCAAACTCATTGGTATCAGTCCATGTAAGTTTTAAGCTTGTTGCAGATTGTGGTGTGATTGTCAAATTTGTAGGAGGAGACAATAGAAATACATCTGTCTGTTCAACTGCATTTGAATAATACTCGCCTACAAATGCTTTGACTCTGTAAGTATATGTATTTCCAATTGGGGCATTAGAGTCTGTCCAGGTTACTATGTTGGCATCAAGTGTAGCAATACCGTCTTCCCAATCACCGCCACCAACTTTACGAGATATCTTATATCCTTCTTCAAACTCATTGGTATCAGTCCATGTAATTTTTAAAGACGTTGCAGATTCTGGGCTAATAGTCAAATCAGCAGGAGCTGATAATACAAATTCCTCCGTTTCATTTGCTGAACTGGAATAATTACCTCCTGCATAAGCTCTTACTCTATAAGTATATGTATTTCCAATTGGTGCATCATCATCTATCCAAGTAGTTTTATTAGCTCCAACTGTTGCAATATTTGCTTGCCATTCACCATTACCAACCTTACGTGATATCTTATATCCTTCTTCAAATTGATTAGTATCGGTCCAATTTAGCTTAATTGACGTCGCTGACAGAGGAGTTAATACTAAATTACCAGGAGCAGATAATACAAATTCCTCTGTTTTATCAACTGAACTGGAATAATTACCACCTGCATACGCTCTTACTCTGTAAGTATAAGTAGTACCATAAGGAGCACTCATATCAATCCAAATGGGTGAATCAGCATCGACTACCGCAATATTTGTCTGCCACTCACCATTACCTACTTTACGTGATATCTTATATCCTTCTTCAAATTGATTAGTATCGGTCCATGTAAGCTTTAAAGATGTTGCAGACTGTGGTATAATATTCAAATCAGCAGGAGCAGATAATTCGAACTCCTCTGTCTCTTCGACTGCATTAGAATAGTGACTTCCCACATAAGCTTTTACTCTATAAGTATAAGTAGTACCATAAGGCGCACTTGTATCAATCCACGATGTTGAGTTAGCCTCAGCCGATGCTATGTCTTCCTTCCACTCACCATCACCGACTTTACGAGATATTTTATACCCTTGTTCAAATTGATTTGTATCTGTCCAATTAAGTTTAATTGAAGTAGCTGATTGAGGTGTAATTGTCAATTCAATAGGAGCTGACAGTACAAACTCCTCTGTTATTTCAGCGGTATTAGACTGAAAGGAGCCTGAATATGCACATACACTATACGTATAAGTGTTTCCAATCGGTGCATTTGTATCTGTCCATGTATTTATATTTACCCCAACTGTCGCAATATTATTTTGCCATTCACCATTTCCTACTTTACGAGATATTTTATAACCTTGCTCATATTTATTTGTATCTTCCCAGGTTAACTTTAGAGAATTAGATGATTGTGGTACGATGATTAAGTTTGCAGGTACTAACAAATTTGGATTATTATCTAAATCAAAAGGGCTTGTAAAAGCTGGTTCTTCAGAACATGACAGCAATAAAACTGCGATTAGGAGAAGCAGTATAATCTTTTTCATATTTTTATTCCTTTTACTTAAAAACTATTCCATAAAACCATTAAAAAAGAGATGCCTGTATAAGCCAAAGGAACACTAAGAACCATTTTTGACTGATCATAGTAGTCATACCACTCTTGTGTTTTCTCCTTTTCTGACATTGTAACCGCATGGTTTGTACTATTTAGATAAGCATCGTAATGCTCATTATACATTGAATCACAGTAATAAACAGCAGCACCATTAACCGCAGTAAGAAACAAGCCTACATACATATTCTTTTTCCAAAAACTCTTTTTCTGCTGCAACGAACCTTGATAAGTTTGCAAATTAAAATCAAGTTTTTCATAGCGATTGGCTTTTAAGTTAATAGTTCGTGTCATAGGCAGATAATCATTTGCTGTGGCTGTAATCTCATAGTCGCCAATAAGTAATTCATGCTGCAAGCCTCTACCCTGTGCAACTACTCGATTCAAATCTTTATCAATAATAGTAAACTCAGCTTGTGGATTATTTGTACTGAGGCTGAGATTAGCTTTCAAAGGCTCCAAATAAACATCAATTAATCTATCTTCTTTATCACTCAAAGTAATTTTCTCTTGCCAGCTGCTATAGGCATATGCTTTTTCGCCTGCATGCTTTACTGTAATAGTATAATTTTGTGGAAAAACCTTTGCATAAAGATTATTAGACAGAGCAAAGTGTTTTTGATTGTTAAGAAACACATCAATCGGCATAGTATTTGATCTTAAAGTAAGGTTTGCATATTCACTGCTAAAAGTTGGGCTAATTG
>JALOAG010000045.1 GCA_023228875.1 Bacteroidia bacterium
GATTTTCCTGATGTAGATAAAATGAAAAAAAGTACAATGTTTTTTATCCAGCCGGATTATGAAAGCATTGAAGATCTAAGTATGAATAGCGACATCGCTACTCTACATACGACTTTGTTTATTTTTTGCAAAGCAGCTCCAAGTGAAATTCTAATACGGAGAGTTTTTAATTATTACACTGCTTTTTACACTCTATTAAGAAGTAACCAAACACTAAATGGATTTATAGATTTTTCTAAAATCACAGACATGGACTATTATCCTGCTGTTGCTGCGTCCTCTACCACAACAGCCATTGAAGTAAAATTACAACTTCAATGGGCAAAGCAATTTTAAACCAAGGAGATTATTAAATGACAGTTTTTACCGGGACAGGGGCAATGTTGCAATTTGGTAAAGAGACAACTTTTGCTGAAGCTGCAAGCCCTACTAATCTAATCGACTTAACCAGTGAAAGTATTAAAGTCGAAGTTGAAAAAGGAGACGAAGGATCTCTTTTGGCATCAAAAACCCCAATGAGAAAAGACCTGTTGGGAATAAGTGTGGAAGGCTCTATCACCTTTATATTAAAACCTGAAACTGCAGGATTATTGTTTCACGCAGTTATGGGTTCTTCAGATAATTATACCCAGATAGAGTCAACTGAAAGACATAAACACACTTTTACTTTGTGTGAAGCAAATGAGAATCTACCTTCTTTAACCATCGTCATCGATAGAAAAGCAGCTATAAAAAAATATCCGGGTTGTACTATAAGCAGTTTATCTTTGGATTGCGCTGCAGGTGATTATGTTAAAGGAAGTATTGAGTTAAAGGGAACTAAAGAAGAAGTAGGAACTTTAAACCCAACTTTAAAAGGTTTTACAATCCCTTCATACAGATGTACCTCTGCAACATTTTTAATCGCTGATGAGACTTTTGATATCTCAAATGCATCATTAAAAATTGACAACTCACTAGAGGTCGTACCAAAAACTTATTCTTCAGGGTTGTTTTCAGGTAAACCTCTACATGGCAAACGGAGTGTAACAATTAGCTTTGAGATCCCCTACTCCTCTAAGATAGAGCAGCTAAAAGACACTTACTTGCTAAGTGAAACCAATGCATCTATTTTGCTAACATTCACTTCATCAAATCCCGACTATTCAATTGAAATTAGTTTACCAAATGTATCTATCAGTAACGTAGATGCAAACGTTAATGGTAGTGGAATTCTCACTTCGAATGTAGAAGGAGAAGCATTATCAGTTTTAGAACAAGAACCCATAACAGTTACAATCACTGACAAAACTTCAACACCATACGGAGGCTAACAATGTTTATAAAAACAAAAGATTATGAGAAATGTATTCAAAAAGTAAAAATAGAAGTCGGCACCTTTGTCGGATTAGAAAAAGATGAAGATGTCTTTATCACATTAAAAGAGTTGCCAACTATTCAAATGCTACAGCTAAAAGAGGCTTCTGAAAAAGGTGAGAATGAGACACTAATATTTTTGAAGGAGTTACTGCCCTTTATTTTAGTTGATCATAACTTTTTCGAAGATGAATCAACTAAGGTCAAAATGAAAAATGAAGAAGTAGCTAACCTCTTATTTGAATCTTTGAATCTAACTGCAAAAGTAGTTAATGAGTACACGCAAGCTAGTTTTTTTTCCCAAGCACAGAACACAGGCTCCAAATAGCCTCACTCTGTGCTGAAATCTTTAATGGTAGAACAAGTATTGAACTCTATAAGGAATACGGGCATTGGCTTTCTTATATAACAGACATATTTTTGCCAATTTGTGATTCAGAAACTGGAGACTTTAGGCACCTTCCTTTTGAAGGTTCTATTTTTGATCAACCTTATATGACAATGCAAGTTCTTAAGCTTATACAGCTAAATTATCGAAAACATCTAAACGAAAAAGTGAAAAAGCTATCTACTAAAAGATAGCTTTCAGATTATTCAGGAGTAAGTTTATGGCAACTCAAGCCAAAGTTATAATTAAAGGGCAAAACGATATTAGCGGTGCTGTTAAATCTGCTGTGGGTGATTTGTCCTCACTGAAAACTGCTGCTGATAAACTTGGTTCTGCATTGAAAGGTGCATTATCTGTAACTGCTTTAATAGTAGCTGCAAAAAAGCTTAGTGATTCTCTTAAGGTTTGTTTTAATGATTTTACAGAATCTGAAAAAGCCTACAGACAACTTGCTTTAGCTCTAAATGATAGTAGTGCGTATGACAAGGCCACTGCTTTAATTAAAAATCTAAGTCGTCAAAGTACCGCCAGTTCTTCTGATATAGAACAAATGGTGACTCAGCTTGCAGCTTTTGGCAAAAGCTCTGAAGAAATCGAAGCAGTATCTTCTGCTGCAGTTTATCTATCTAATGTCACAGGAAATGATCTTAACACTTCGATGAATACCCTACTGGCAACTTATACCGGTAGAACAAATCAACTCATACGAATGGGAGTGGATCTTCAGAATGTAACTAAAGAAGAACTTGCCCATGGAGCTGCAATCGATTTAGTAATTGATAAATTTGAAGCATATTCAAAAATGGTTGTAGATGACAATGCGGCTCAAAGCCTATCTAACATCAAAGACACTTGGGGTGATATCAAGGTTCAAATAGGAGGTATCCTAGATTACAACTTTGGGCCTTGGTTTGCTAAGTTCGATGTTGCTTTTGATGGGATAAAATCAAATATTATCTCGGTTGTGAATTATGTTGGAGCTGTTATAAAAAACTTTCCTGAAGTATTTAAGCTGACGTTATCGACCATTTGGGAATTGGTTAAACGAACTTTTGAATGGGAATCAATTAAAATAATTTTCACTACAGCTATAACTAATATTGGCATAGTTGCCTCTGCAATGATTAGAGCCACTTTTGAAACAATTCCTAAAATGTTGAGTGCTCTTGTTAGTGGTGTCATTAATTGGATTGCATATATTGCTGTTAATATTGAAGCCTCAATCTTGGGGGCTATCCAAAACGTAATAGATAAATCCGCTGCCAAAATACAAGGCACTTGGTTTGGTAAACTTTTTGGTTTTGGAAATAAATTAGCAAAATTAGATGTAGGTGCCAGTGACTCTAAAGCTCGCTCTGACGCTCTAAAATTAAAAGCAGATCAAAGCTTTGAAAGTATTGGCCCCCTTGTCAAAAATGCAATTACAGATGCAATTGATACAGCGACTACTGTTGGGCTAAACACTAAGAATGCAATCGTTTCTCTCTATTCTGATATTGCCTTAGATTTCAAAAGCGCTCTTGATGAAATTGTTGCTCCAGAATTAGCAATAATAGCAGAAAGAGCTGATGCATCAAATCAAGATAAGCTTTTATCGCAAATTGCATCTTCTGGAACTAATACAGCTGACGCAACTAAACAGATTTCAGAAAATACTAAAAATACCCGATTAGCTGATCAGATAGCCACAATTTTAGAAGATAAACTAAACCTTCTAATGAATAACTTATTTGGAGGCTTTGAAGGTGGACTGCTTGGGATGATAGCAGAGGAAATGCTCAAAGGAGTTGGTGCCATTATTAATACCCTAATGCCTCTAATTGATATTGTGTTTAACACATTATCTCCATTGGGGATTTTGTTAACAATACTTGAAGGGTTTGTTTCAGTAATGGAAGTTGCCCTGTCAACGGTATTTCAACCTCTGGTGGATGTATTTTTCTGGATAGGTGAAACACTAGCTAAGTTAATACTGCCAGTATTGGACACCTTATACTCAGCATTCTCATTAGTAGCAAATATCTTAACTGCTGTTTTTGCTCCCCTGCTACAAACATTTCAGCCTATTTTTTTAATCCTTAGTGGAATTTTACAATCAATTTCACCGGTATTAATTCTACTAGCAAAGGCCTTTACTGTTTTAATGAGCCCGGTGCAATACATAGCAGATCTGTTTAGTTGGCTAGGGAAATGGATACAACATTTAGGTAATGTGGTTTCAATAGCTGCATACAACCTTCTACACCCATTTAAGCCTAAAAGCTATGGCTCTAGTCCAGGTACCTTTTCTAGTGATGCTTTTAGTGGCTTATCAAATAGGTTAGCAAACATAGATGCAATAGCAAATCAAAGTTCAACAGTCAGTGATTCAGTATCAACATCAACTGCTGTCAGTAGCGCCTCTTACCAAGGAGCCACACAAGTTACTATTAACATTTATCAACAAGCTCCTGTTGTAGGAAACAATGGAATGAGAGCTTTTGCACAAATGATTAGAAGTGAGTTTGAACAGTTAGATTACTTTGGAGTTACCATTTAAATGAGTAGCATAACTGAACCTTCTTTAGAGTTGTTTTTCTTAGGAAGCGATTTGAAAATGGATCGTCCTAATGAGCAAACAATTACAAAAGAATTTATTATTAAACATACAATCACCTTTAAAAAGCAGTTGTTAAATGAGTTAAAAAGTGCTTCTAATCAAGTCACTCTCCTAATTGATAAAGAGTGTGTAAGTATTGAGGATATCATTGCAACTGATGGTGATGTTAAGGCAATCCTAAAAGATGATGAGCAAGTTTTGTTCACAGGCTATATTTCAACTAACTTTAGTTGGACAATTACCCAAAGAGGAAAGCAAGCTTTAGA
>JALOAG010000046.1 GCA_023228875.1 Bacteroidia bacterium
AAACACTTTTTAAAGATGTGAGTCTTAAATTTACCAGTGGCAACTGCTACGGAGTAATTGGGGCAAACGGAGCTGGAAAGTCGACGTTTCTTAAAATCTTAAGTGGAGAGATTGAACCTGATAAAGGGGAAGTCATTGTTGGACACAACCAAAGGGTTGCAGTTTTACAACAAGATCACTTTGCTTTTAACGACTACACAGTCTTAGATACAGTTATTATGGGTTACAAGAGGTTGTACGAAGTTAAAAGTGAAAGAGATGCTATTTATGAAAAAGAGGACTTTAGCCAAGAAGATGGTTTAAAAGCTGCTGAATTAGAGGGAGAGTTTGCCGATTTAGGGGGTTGGGAAGCTGAAAGTGAAGTTGGAATGCTTTTAGATGGACTAGGAATAGGGGAGAACTTTTTAGATAAAAAGATGGAGAGCATTGAAGATAATCTAAAAGTTCGTGTTCTTTTAGCCCAGGCCCTTTTTGGAAATCCTGACATCCTTTTATTGGATGAACCCACTAACCACTTAGACTTAGAGTCTATTCACTGGTTAGAAAACTTCTTAGGGGAGTTTAACAACACAGTTATTGTTGTCTCCCACGACCGTCACTTCTTAAATAGCGTTTGTACCCACATCGTAGATGTTGATTTTCAGAAAATTCAACTCTATGTAGGAAACTACGACTTTTGGTATTTATCGAGTCAACTTGCTGCAAAGCAACAAAAGGATGAGAAAAGAAGAAGAGAGGATAAGATTGCTGAACTTAAAGAGTTTATTCAACGCTTTAGCAGCAACCTCTCAAAAGCTCGCCAAGCTACCAGTAGAAAGAAGTTAATTGATAAATTAACTATTGATGATATCAAACCCTCATCACGCCGTTTTCCATACGTTGCTTTTAAAAGCGAAAGAGATATTGGGCGTAACGTATTAAAAATTGATAATCTAAGTAAAAAAGGGGAGGATGAGTCTCACTCTTTAAATAAACTTAGTTTAACCATTAACCCCAAAGACAAAGTTGCATTTGTGGGACCCAATCACAACTTAAAAACCCTATTTTTTGAAATAATCAGTGGCAATATGAAAAGTGATGGGGGAACGTATGAGTGGGGAGTGACCACCTCAACTAGCTATTTCCCTAAAGAGAACGACTATTTGTTTGATGGAGATATGAGTATCATCGATTGGTTAGCCCAATACTCTGAAGAGAAAGATGAAACATTTTTACGCTCCTTTTTAGGAAGGATGCTCTTTTCAGGAGATGAGGCACTAAAAAATATTCAAGTGCTAAGTGGAGGGGAAAAAGTAAGATGTCACCTCTCACGAATGATGTTGGAACAACGCAACGTATTAATTTTTGATGAACCCACAAGCCACTTAGATCTAGAGGCTATTACAGCATTAAACAATGCTTTAATCGATTTTACAGGTGTTATATTGTTTAACAGCCATGACCACCAATTTGTCACCTCAATTGCAAATAGGATTATTGAATTTGCCCCTAATGGAAAAGTAATTGATAGAATGATGAGTTTAGAAGAGTATTTGAACAACGAGGATGTCAAAAAACTTAGATATGAGTATTATAAAGGTGAGAGTCGAATAATGATTTAAGGAGTTTACGTATGTTACTTGTTGTCGATATTGGTAATACAAACGTAGTTATGGCCCTTTACAATGAAAAAATGTGGGCTTCCAGTTGGCGCATTCATAGTGACCAGATGAAAACAAGTGATGAATACCTTGTAATCATTGAGCGAATGTTAACTCAAAAAGGGTTTAAACCAAAAGATATCTCCAAAGGAATTATTAGCTCAGTAGTTCCAAATCTCACCCGCTCATTTCAAAAAGTAGTTTATGAGCTTAGTGGAGTAAAACCAATCACTGTGACTCACGACAGTGGGGTGGGTATAAATAGAGATAGTATACCAAGTGAGTTGGGAAACGATTTGTTGGCTAACGCTGTTGCAGCTAGGGCAATTTACCCAGAAGAAAACGTTGTTGTATTGGATTTTGGAACAGCCCTTACTTTAACAGCAGTGAGTAACAAAGGAGATATCTTAGGAGTCTCAATTGTTCCAGGTTTGGTTACTGCAGTAAACTCACTCTTTTTAAATACAGCTCAAATACCTCAAGTACAATTAAGAGTTCCCGATAAAGTTTTAGGTAGAACCAGTGAACAATCGATTCAAAGTGGAATTATGTTTGGTTATGCTGGTTTAGTTAAAGAGCTAATTGATAAAACAGAAACAGAGATCTCTAGTAGTGTGAAGGTGATAGCAACAGGGGGCCTTTCTCACACTATGGCCCCCCTAATTGGCCGAATTGATCGCATTGAACCTTTACACACCTTAGAGGGGTTAAAGATCATAGCTGAAGCTAATTAAATTACAAATCTCCCTTGTTCCATTATTTTCACTTTATCACCGCTAAAAGTGGTTGCAACGATATCTAAATCGTCTGAACCAATCATAAAGTCGGTGTGAACTAATGAACGGTTACACCCTGCATCCATCAATTGTTGATCGCTACTTAATAAATGTGCATTTGATAAACAAGAGGGATATCCTGATCCAAGAGCAATGTGACAAGAGGCATTCTCATCGTACAAGATAGAACTAAAGACTTTGTTTGATTGACTTATTGCTGAATCTTGATCTACTAAAGCAACTTCACCTAAATAACGAGCTTGCTGATCTATTTCTAAAAATCTTTTAATTATCTCATCCCCAATTTCAGCTTTGGCATCAATTACTTTACCATCTTTAAAGGTGAGTTTAAGATTTTCAACATTGGAATCTAAAACAGAGACAGGGCGAGTGGTAGTTACATAACCATCAACTTTTAATCTGTGTGGGGTAGTGAATACCTCTTCAGTGGGGATGTTTGGCATAAAAGCTCTTCCATCTTTTAAGATAGCTCCCCCCCCTTCCCAAATGCTTGTCTCAATAAGACCAATTGTTAAATCTGTTTTACCGCTGGTGAAATGAAGGCTCTCAATCTTTAAATTATTTAAGATAGATCCCCTTTGTTTTAACATCTGATTGTGTTTTTCCCAACTTCCAATAACATCTTTTTGATCAAGTTTTAAAATTGGTTTTAAAACATCCCAAAGCTCTTTTACTGTTCCATCTTCACCTAATACATCTTTAGCCCATTTTTCACCAGGGGCACAAATGACACACCAAGAGCTCTCATTGCGCATTCTGTTAAGGGCATACTCTTTAGAGTTCTCTCTTAAAGCTGTGCTGTAAGAGGTTAGTTTGTCAGCATCAACACCCTCTAAGAAGTGTCTATTTTCAGTGTTGTCGATTCTAATATAAGCCCAATCTTTAACCATCATCTCATAATCAATATTTTTTTGGTAAGAGGGAATTTCTTTTAATTGTTGAGCTGTTTGATTGGCGATTCTAATATTTAATAACTTTAAATCATCAAGTTCAATTTTAACTAATGAGGCTCCTTGCTCATAAGCAACTTCACCAAGTAGTTGAGCAAAAGGATAGCTCTCATAAGGTGTTTTTATAAACAGAGGTTGACCCTCTTTTAAAGCAACACCAACTTTAATAACTAATTTTGCATACTCTTTTTCCATTGTGTTCATATTTTCTCCTAAATTATCTGAATGTAGAAACTAAGCTATTATTTGTCCATTTTCCATTATTTTAATTTCATCCCCATCTTCATAGCATCCAATTACATCTATAGAGCCCTCTAAGGGGACTCTGATGCGCACCAAGGAGATATTACACCCTGTTAGCTCTTGTAATTGATTCTCATCATCGTAGGTCTCTAAAGCCTCTATATGAGATGAGTCTCCCATCCCAAAGACAATTGAATTTCTTTTAGCTTCATCAAAACCTAAGTAGGTGCTTTTAATTGTCTCTAAAGGCTCTTCAACTAAAGATAATTCAGATATATGGGAAGAGCCCGTATCACAACTAACAACTTTAGCTAAAACCTCTTTTCCCTTTAGAGCATCGACAGCCACTACCTCTCCATCGAACATTCTGATTGTAGCTTCACTGACAACTTGGTTTAATAATTTAAAATCATCTTTGATTTTAAACTCACCAACAGTAGAATCTCTGTCTAACAAAATTGAGTAGCGATTTAAATTTAAGTAGGGGATATAAGTTCTTCCATTAGCTAAAGTGTTAAGACCACTTTGCCAGCGAGAAAAGTCCAACTTTTTACACCTTAAATTTATATTCTCCCCAACAATTTTATAGTGATCACAATCGAGGTTGTTTAAAGAGCGCAACCTTATTTTATTAAGTTGTAACTTCTCTTTCCAATGATCTAACCAATTATCACTATCTAATTCTAATAAAGAAGCAAACTCAATCCACACTTTATCAACTAACTTCTCATCATTATAAAGTTCTTTTGCCCAAACAAAGTTGGGCAAGGGAATTACTGCCCAAGGGGCAACAGGGCGATTTAATTGTGGGGGAGCTAGAGTGTTGTAGTGTTGTAGTAGTGGAGCAGAGTTAAGTATTTGATCTACTGTTAAATTATCATCATCAATTTTTGTTTTATAATCGTCAATTCTTAAAAGAATTTGAAATGTGGCAGTAGTGCTAATTTCAC
>JALOAG010000047.1 GCA_023228875.1 Bacteroidia bacterium
TTTAATGGATAGCTCGTCAAGCCATTCCTCAAATCGCTGGTTGGCAAGCGGTGCTGATACCATGTGCTTACACTTTCTTTGGCAATGGTAGTAGAAGAATTTCCTCCCGCTTTTGCCTCTTGAACCGATTCCTGTCAAGTTGCTTTTACAATCGGGACAAATAAGAAAGCCTCTTAGCGGAAGTTCTGCTTTGGCAGCTTTGGGCTTGGACATGATGATTTTGGTTTTTCCTGAAAGCACCTACGCTTTTTGAAAGAGTGCTTCGCTTACTATGGCTCTATGTACTCCGTGTCTCGTCCTAAAAAAAGTTTACAGGTTACAGGTTAAATCCTATTATTAGTTTACAGTTGTTTTTTAGTCCTGACATTGGTTTACGAATATAGTTTTTTTCAGATAATAATTCTTCCATAATTTCTCTGTTTTTAGTGGGCTTTGTGAATGATGTACTTGATTGGGTGTATGGTTACTGATGCTCATATGAGGTCTGTCGTCATTATAAAGGTTTATTACGCTATCCAATAATTCTCTGGCTTCCTTGATATTATTGACTTCATAAGCATCTAAATATTCTTCTTTGATGATTCCGTTTACTCTTTCTGCAATGGCATTTTACTCATTTTGTTTTTATTGTTTTTTCAATGGTATTCGTGATTCGCTTCGCTTAATTCTAAAGGATCTCCGTTTTCAGTCATACTGATTTGTATGTTGTAATCCTGCAATAGCTTTACATACTCTTTGCTGCAATATTGTATGCCTCTGTCGCTGTGATGCGTGAGTGGCAAATGGCTCTCTGCCCCTCTAAAGGCAGAGAGAGCCATTTGCAGGGCTTGGATACTCTCAATGGCTTCTATGTTTCAGCTACTTGATAACCGACTGTTTTATGAGAATACGCATCAGTAATAAAACTGATATACAAGTGTTCTTGAGGATTAATTTTCCAATAAGTAATATCGCTTACCCAAAGTTGATTGGGTGCTGTCGGGACAAAGCCTTTTATCAGGTTAGGATATTTCCTAAGCCAGTGATAGGAGTTGGTGGTTGTTATTCTACGCTTTCGTTTTCTTATCAATAAATAATTGGCTGCAAGTAGATTAAACAAGGCATCTCTACCTATTTTAATCCCATTTTCAAGCATAAATGGTTGAAGTTTGTCATAGAGCTTTCTCGTTCCTAATCTTGGATGATTTGCCCTTATTTGTCTTACTTGTTGCAGTATTAATTCTTCTTCAATAGTAGTATCTATGGCTTTCCACGAGTTTTGATAATATGCCTGTCGAGTGATACCAAACCAAGAACATAGCTTGGCAAATCCTATATTCTGAAAGTTGTTTTTCATTTCTTCAATGGTTTGGTATTGTACTTTTTTCGGATAGGAATATTAAATTCTTTTTCTGCAATATCAACCATTGTAGAAAATGCAATAGCTTTCATCTCAGCATCTTTGAGCCGGTTTTCTAACTCCGCTATTCTTTTTTTCAACTGAAGCGTTTCAAAGGCTTCGATTACTTTATCTTCCACTTTTACTTTTTTAGCCATAACCATATCAGTATTATTGGCTGTAAAATTAGGCCTTCTGGTTTTAACAGAACTATCGTAACCTAATTCTCGCATCCAACGAAGTAGCTGACCGTGTTCTTATTCCTGTCCGGTATATTTTTCCCAAATCTCTCGTTTAGTACAACCCGATTCAAGTAATTCTCGTAGAATGTGATGTTTCTCCGAATCACTAAAATACTTGTTCGGCTTTTGAATGATGCTTTTTCCAGTTTTTAGTCCTGAAATGACTTTACTTTTTTTGTCCATTTTTACACGTTTTGGTGTAAACCTATTTTAGGACTAGACAATTACATTTACCATGAGGGGTGTGAAAGAAGCCCTGAACCAACCCCATAAGAAGCGGGAAGAGAAAAACTATGCGCTTTACAGAATTGAGGGACTGTTTGCACAGAGCATTTACATAAAATCGGTAGCCGATGCCAAAGGCAGACCCTATGTATGGCACTACATGAAAACACAGATTGACGGAGAGGACAGCTTTATTGTGATAAGAGAAGATCTGCTCAGGGGAACAAAAGAGTTTTATACCATAGTGGACGACATAAAATAAAAAAAGCGTTTTGAGCCCTCGGTGCCGGCTAATCAATCCGGTTCAGAATCTCTCCACGCTTTCGGCTACAAAAATACATGAAAAACAAAAGCAAAATACAAATTCCCGATTTCCACAAAATGGCAGAAGCTGCACTAAGGCAGATACCGCACAATATCGGGCAAATGGCATTGAGCCACTTCAAAGACTTGTTCCGCAAGCAGGGATTTACCGACTTTGCTTTTGTGCCCTGGGCTAAGCGCATGGACGTCATGAACCACCCCATGCTGAGAAAGTCAAACGCCCTTATGGAAGACCTGAAAGTAACGGAGCAAACCATGCAGCGAATAAAAATAGAAACCAACCTACCTTATGCAGCCATACATAATAACGGAGGCAAGTTTTCTATACTGATAACCGATAAAATGCGTAAATACTTTTGGGCGATGTACAGGCAGACTGGGCAGGAGCGGTTTAAATTTATGGCGATAACCAAAAAGAAAAGGCTGCCCATAAGGATACCCGAACGCAGGTTTATAGGAGATAGTAAAGTCCTGAATGACAACATAGACAAATACTTAGCAACACTATTAGTAAAAACTTTTAACAATGGATAACTGGCAGAAAATGTACATGGAGCTTAGCGAGCTTCTGTGTGAAAACAAAGAAATTAAATGGATAGACCTGTGGCATAATCAGGTAGGGTTTCTGGACGAGGAACACCCTTTTCCCGCACCTGCACTCTTTTTAGGCTTCCGAAGCATGGGGATTGAAGACCTTGCAGCAAGAATACAGAAAGTAAGCGTACAGGTGGACGTGTATGTGTTTTACGAAACATTTGCCGACACGTATAAAGGAGGGATAAACCAAAGCGATGCGCTCGAATTCCTATGCCTCATGGATTATGTACAGGCAACGCTGCACGGAACAACAGGGCAGACATACAGCGAAATGAGGCGCACAGATTTTGCCCCTGTGGACACAGGAAGCGCAGGAAACCTGTACCGCATTTCTTTTACCTGCAACCTGATAGATGAGTTTGCCAAAAAACAGTATGGGGAAAACGAGGAAGATATTGAAGTAGATGTAGAAAAGACAGCTTTTGAAACTGAGAACCCGGACGAGGACTTTGGTTACGATTTAAACCAGCCTTAAAAACCCTTTAAACACGGTTGAAAACAATGTTTTCTATGGTTTTGGCAGAACGCCTGTATTTTTTTGCCAGCTTCTCCAAGATGTGTTCGGCAAGGAACTTTTTTGGGGATTTTATTTTGACAAAATCCTCACGAATGTCGCTGTAAAGCATTGTTGTTGTGTCTCGCTTTGCCATGACTGCAAAGATAAATCAGCAACAGGGCATCCACTGAAATAAATATTCCACAATGCGGAGTTTCCCACAGCGAAATTTAGTGAGTGAAATAAAAGTGTAGAAAATCTGCAACAGCCCACAACACCGCAATCCTGATAATCCACTTGGCTATCGGAGGTGTAGCAGCAAATGCTTCCTGCTTTTGGAGCCTTGCCAAAAAAACGTCAATCCGATTAATGATGGTGTTATGTCGCATTTTTTTCTTTATTTTTTTCCCACCGACCGCTACCAATTGAGATTTTTCGATAAACATAACCTCAATATAATTAGTAAGTGAGCGATGTTCTTTTTCTGCGAGTTGCTGAATTTTGGCAACTAACTCTTCTTCGAGTTTCCAAGTGTAATTTTTCTTTG
This sequence comes from Bacteroidia bacterium, assembly GCA_023228875.1. NCBI lineage: Bacteria > Pseudomonadati > Bacteroidota > Bacteroidia > Bacteroidia bacterium. Next base: position 3,810 of record JALOAG010000047.1, read on the forward strand.
CCATTATCTTTGAATTGATAGTTTGTATTTTGTACCGTGAAAATTCCATGTGTCGTTGCTTAACTCATCGTAAGCATATCCGATAGTTTTTAAGAATTTCAAAGCCGCTTTTTCGATTTTGTATTCTTTTACAACTCTGTAATCAGAAGTGTTGTAGTGCCTGTTGTGATTTTGAATTCCATGTTTATAAAGTTTAGATTTTTTCCCATTCTTTAGTTAAGTGATTGTATTTTTCATCTTGATGAGCGTTTGCCATCATAGTAGCAAGTTTGCTTTCTTTTTTCTTTGGTCTTGCTTCAAATTCATTAATTGAAATAGCGCTATCAATTAAATCTTCGATTGTATCGCAGCAATCTAAACCGCCAACCATTGTAGCCATTACAGCTTTTATGTTTTCTTCGCCAACCTTTTCAGTAATTGTTGCGATTATCATTTCTCTGTTGTCTTTTAAATCTTGCAGTGTTTAAAGATAAGGTTAAATACAATTACAATGCAAGTGTTTTGCAAAGTGTTTTTGAATTATTTTGTTAAAATGTTGTAACTGACTAAAAATCAATACAAAAAAATACACCCACCGCACAAAAAATAAAGAAAAAAACGACAACACAACATGGGTAGCTGTTGCACAACTCTCTAAAAAAAGAAAAAAACATCAAAAACGGCTTCATTAGAAGCGTTTTAAGCACACTTGTTTTTTCAACTATGCTTTTTAAGTTGGTTTTTTGGGTGGTTTA
>JALOAG010000048.1 GCA_023228875.1 Bacteroidia bacterium
AGACTTTATGAAAAGTAAGTGCTTCTTTCAAAAAAGCTATGGCAAGCAGGGTTGTTATTAAAGCAAGGCCGCCAATAATAATTGGGTAAGCATGCGAAAGTTCGAGCTTTGTCATTGCTGCCATCCAAAAAAAGGATGCTATAAAAGCGGCAAAAAGACCACTAAAAATATAAGGGTCGAATAAAAGCTTGAATAAGAAAAACAACTTTTCATTAAAGGCTTCGGGTAGAGCGCCGTATTTGGCTATGCGCCATTTTAGTATGAGCTGGCCGTAAACTGTGAAAAGTACTGTGCCTGCTATGTAGAAATAACCCATTATTTAAAGCTCTTCAAAAAGTTTCTGGCATTTGAGCCTTTGTTGAAGATTAGGTCTAGTACGCTAACTCCATGCTCGAAGGGTGGGTGGAGCTGATCATATTCAGGGTAGCCGCTGTAGTGCATCCATTCGACTTGAATACCTTCCTGCCTAGCTAGCTCCTCATCAAAATAGCCTTTGGCTGCTGGGCCACTTAGGTAGTTTGTTGCACCGGCTTGCTTGCAAATGCCTAATAGCTTTTCAGTTTGGCCTTCTACCAGTTCAAACTCACTCGACCAGCGGATTTTAGTTTGAATGCCTAAAATAGTATTGATAGCTGAAATGAATTTATAATTAATTTCGCTTAGATACTCTTCGTTACAGCCTAAGTAAAGCTCTTCGAAGATATCTTTGTAGTCAGAGAAAAATTTGCTTTTAGAATAGCTCTGAGAAATTGTGCGCCAGTGTTTTATATTCCAATTCTTACTTGATACTTTCGTATCTTTTATTTTTTGTTCTAAACCATCTTGTCGTACAGGAATTGTAACCCATTGCATGCCTTGCGATGTCTTTAACTTATTTCGATTACGCCAATCATTCTTGGTATATTGAACATCATCGTAAATAATAAATTCATCAACCATATTTATAAGATCGAAATAGCCTTTCCATGGAATATAGTTAGATTGTAAAATAGCTATTTTATTCATACATCCTCTAATACAGCAATTCCAAAACCTGACTTTCCATAAGCATTTCCATTATAAAGCATGTATCTTTTATTTTTATGATCAAAAATGAACGGATAACAAATCATCTCGCTATCCCAACCTTCTTTACTGACATCAAGACCAACCTTCTCATCCTTTCTAGTCCAGTTTATGCAGTCCATTGACTCTGCATATTTAATTCTATACGTTGGAGTATCTTTTGATGCCCTAGCACAAAACCACATTTTATATATCTCTTTATCTTTTCTAACTCTTGGCACTCCTAATGCGTATTCAAACTCATCTTTAAAATCTATTGCAATATTTCCATTTCTTTTCCAAATAATTCCGTCATCTGATTCAGCGTATTCTAGGTTGTAATAATGTTTAACTTCACTTTCAATTTTCATCCACTTTACACAAGACGTGAACCATATTTTATATAACCCATTATCAAAAATAACTTCTGGTGTTGCAGTAAAGTGCGGCGACTCTTTTGTTCTATCTATTATAGGTCCTTCATAAACCCTTTCGAATACTTTTTTAGACTCATTCCACTTTGCCAGTCCTATTGAATTCCGTATTTTTACAGTTACACCAATATTTATACCTGTGTAATACAAGTACTTCTCGCCATTAATAGTTATTAAAGTATTTGGGAGAGCTCCGCTATCATCAAAACAGCCTAGTTCTCCAGGTTTTAATACAGGCTCTTCAGACAAATACAATATTTCTTGTGGATTTTTTATATCAATTTCCAGATAAGCACCATGCCCACGATTATGCTTATCACGCGAAGAAAAATACACTCTAAAGATATCATCATGTATATTTTCAGCAATGGGAATCATCGCATGCGAATACATCCAGTCGCTTTGCTTATTTGAATTAAAAATAAAGCCCAGTTTTTTCCATCTTTGCATTTTAAATTCCTCTCAATCTGTTACTAGGCACTTTTGACTTAACTGTTTCTTCTGGGGAATACACCGCACGCTCTTCCGTATCTTTTAAAATTAACGAGCCAGCACCAATTAAATTCTCTTTTCCTATATTAACATTGTCTCTTATAGTTGAATTAATACCTATAAATGAATTATCTCCTATATTCACTCTACCAGCTATAACCACATGTGATGTAATAAAACAATTATCGCCTATTATTGAATGGTGACCTAAATGATTTCCGCTCCACAAAATTGTATTATTTCCCACTTGAGTAAATGGCTGTAAAGTATTGTCTTCAAAAATAAAACAATTATCACCAATCTTGACATTATTATAAACTGATGCATTAGGCGATATATAAGTTATAAGCTCATACCCTTTGTTCTTAGCATCAAAATATTTTTTCTCTCTAGCTTTGTTCATTTTATTGTAGCCTACAGCGATAAACATATAATAATCTGACGGCGGAAAGTTTTCTTCAATTGTTTCAAACTCAAAGACTGGTAAATTACTAAATTCTTTCTTAATTAAATATTCAGAATCGATTGTAAAACACACCACTTCGTACTCAGGGTTATTTGATAAGCAATAATGTGCTATTTCAGCAAAGTCTGTTGTTCCGAAAATCACAACTTTTTTCATTTGTCTTCTCCGTATTTGTTTTTTATTATACTTCTAGGTCTACCTTTAACCTCTAGGAATATTTTTGAAAGATATATACCAAGAATCCCTATTGAAACCATTAACAATCCTGTTACAAACCAAATGGATATCATTAGAGTTGTCCAGCCATCATATATATGATTGTTTATTATTTTATTAAATGTTAAATAAGAAATATACAAAAAAGAAATAAGCATTATAATCAAACCAGTTAAGAAAACCATTTTCAATGGTTTTACACTAAATGATGTGATCATATCAACAGCCATATTTATTTTTCTCGAAAGATTATAATTTGACTCTCCCCTAAATCCCTTTTTAAAAAAGGAGCCTACTTGCTTGTAACCTGTTAAAGCACACACCCCTATAAAAATCAATTCGCTTTCTTTATGTCTTAATAAATTCTCAACATATTTTCTCTTCATTACTCTTACTACGCTTACATTCTTTTCAATTTTTATTTCTGAGAAGAAATTAAAAAGATCATAAAATAAAAAGCCAGATATTTGCTCAAACACTCCACCCTTGCGGCTTTCCTGCACACCATAAACCACGTCAACGCTTTTATCCTGCTGTAACTTTTGCCAGAACTGCTCTAATAGCTCAGGTTCTTCTTCTAAGTCACTGTCTATCAGAAAAACATAGTCGCCCCTGGCGTGTGCCAAACCTGTCATTATGGCTTTATGGTGACCAAAGTTGCGCGATAGTTCTATCACTGTCACTTTGCTGTCTTGCTGATGCAGGGCAACGGCTTTTTCTAAGCTATTATCTGGGCTGCCATCATCGACAAAAATTATTTCATAGTCTTGGGTGATTTTTTTAGCTTCTGCCGTGATTCGTTGGTAAAACTCATCAATATAGGCCGCAGATTTATACAGGGTCGTAACAATTGAAAGCTGCATTTAGTTAACCTTCTTTCTCTAGGCTTTTAAGGATTAAGCAAAGCTTGGTGTAAGGCTTGGGTAGTTCGCTCTTGCTGTTCTTTTGTTAAGCCTATCCACAGGGGCAGTCTAAGCAGTCGCTCTGCTTTATCGTTGGTTACTTTTAATTCACCCGAAGTGCGTGTGTAGCCTTTGCCTGCTGGTGATGAATGCAAGGGAACATAATGGAACACAGCTCCTATGCCTTGCTGTTTGAGTTGTTCCAACACTTTTTGTCTATCGGCTTCTGCCGACAAAATAACATAGTACATGTGGGCATTATGTTGGCAGTTATCTGGAATGCTTGGCTGGGTTAGCAAGCCTTCTGCGGCTAGTGGGGCTAGCAGTTGTTGGTAGTTGTCCCAAATGGCTAGGCGTTGCTGGGTAATGCGATCGGCTTCTTCTAGTTGTGCCCAAAGAAAAGCGGCTATTACTTCGCCAGGTAGGTAAGAGGAGCCCACTTCTTGCCAGGTGTATTTATCAACTTCGCCACGGAAAAAACGGCTGCGATCGGTGCCTTTTTCACGAATGATTTCTGCGCGTAAAGCCAATTCAGGGTTGTTAACTAGCAGTGCGCCACCTTCGCCAGAAATCACGTTTTTGGTTTCGTGAAAGCTAAAGGTGCCTAAGTCGCCAATACTTCCCAAAGCACGACCTTTGTAGCTTGCCATTACACCCTGAGCAGCATCTTCCACTACGGCTAGGTTATGACGACGCGCAATTGCCATAATGCTGTCCATCTCACAAGCCACACCGGCATAGTGCACTGGCACAATGGCGCGAGTGCGGGGTGTAATGGCTTCTTCAATAAGTTTTTCATCTAAATTGAGGGTGTCGGGGCGAATATCGACAAAAACTGGAATAGCCCCGCGTAACACAAACGCATTAGCGGTAGAAACAAAGGTGTAGGAAGGCATTATCACTTCATCACCTGGTTTAATGTCTAAGAGTAAAGCCGACATTTCTAGCGCTGCTGTGCAAGAGTGGGTAA
>JALOAG010000049.1 GCA_023228875.1 Bacteroidia bacterium
AAAAATCAACAACTTGAGGATGCACTCCTTGAGCTTGCGCAAATCGCTGGAGGACAATATGGCGAAACTGTATGCACAGAAGATAACGAATAACGAGATGAATACATTAACAGGTGAGGCGTGGAAAATTGAAGATGTGCCGATGTTGTGGAGAGTAGAGGTAGAGGAGTTGTTGAATGTTGAAACTATTGACCAGTGACAAAGCACTCCACTTTCTCTATTCATTCTTCCTAGCATCAATCTGGTGGCCTCTTGGCATTGTGTTTGCAATAGGCAAGGAGATGTATGATTGGTTCAAGTACGGCAAAAAAATAGGGTGGAGCGAGTTTAGAAAAATGATGTTTGGTGATTTGATAGCCGATGGTATCGGTATTATCATGGGGATAATTTTAGTTCTTGGAGTACGACATGGAATTTTTTAGAGAAGTATTGCCACTATTGCTAGTGGTCTTGGGTGGCGGTGGAATAGTAAACACGATTATTATTCGACATTACACGAAGCACGATCAAGTAAAGGAGCTTTGCAAAGTGAACAATCGACAAGCGGAAGAATTAGTTATCTTATCCTCTAGTATGAGCGGTATCATGAAAGTGCTTTCCCTGCTCGTAGATGCATTACATGAGAAAGGTGTTCTCAACGGAAACTCCATAGAAGTAAAAAAAGAGCTTACCCTTGCAAAAAAGCAACTGGACGAATATACTAAACAAAAGAAAGACAAAGGTCTTTTTGTAGGAGAATGATATGGCAAAGAAACTGACTTTAATAATGTTAACGGTCGCCTTTGTGGTCGGTTGTGTTGGTGCGTTCGTTCCACAGTTTCTAATGGAAAGCTACACCAATTTTTTGAAAGGCTTTGCACCACTTTATATCTCATTGATTGCTAGTATTGGAGCAAATAGTGCAGTAGAGAAGTACAAAAAATGAACATATTAGGAATTTTAGGGGCAGTTATTGGACTGCTTTTAGGACTTGTAAGTTTACAGGGTAAAAAGATATCCAAGCAAAAAGCCGATATACGCAAAAAGGAACAGGAGCTTGTATCAAAGACTGCTTTAACAAAAGCAAGCGAAGATATTAGAGAGCAAGACAAAAAGCTCACAGACAAAGAGGTCGTAAAAGCTGATAAAATAAAGGGGGCAAAAGATGAAAAAGAGCTTACTGATGTTATCAATACTGCTATTGATGATTTTAATAAGTTGTAGGTCAACAAAAGACTTTGTACTCTTTTCCGATAATATAGCCCCTCCCACTCGACCAGAGCTAACAAGGCTCACAGATGATGATATTCTACAGCAATTTAGAGTTTTAAGTGAGAACCTAATCAAAGCAATGACTACTATTGAACGTTGGGAAGTTTATCAAGATAATCAAGACTACTACTACACTAAAGTAGTACATAAATAACCTCCTTCAAAAAAGTTTAACTCCTTTTTCCCCTCTCCGGAGGGGTTTTATTTTATTTAGTGAAATATTTATAACAAACTTGTTGACAACAATGTTAATATTTGTTATATTATATATAGAAGGAATTAGAAAGGAGTTAAATATGAGTTTAGGCAAGTTACTTTCACTAGCAACAAAAGGAAAGGTTAAGGTCGGCAACATCTCAATTTTTAAGGGGCAATCAGCCCCTTTCTATGTTGAGAAAAGTGATACAATCATACCGATAAATTCGGTTAAAGAATTGAAGGAGGTTTTAGTTGAAACTGTTTCAAATTAAATACAATAAAATAGAGCTAGATGTTCACGCCATAATTGACGCAGACGGTCGGGCAGAGGTTACAAACGTGTTTGTGGGTGACATTGATATTTACGACTTGCTTTCAATTGAAGTGCTACACGATATAATAGAGAGGGTAGAAAATGAAACCTGAAATTTTAGCTCACCCCAATATCCCAAAACCTTTACACGGTCTAGCACCTAGAACAATCTTTGGTGCTACTTGGTGGAAAAACGAGAGGGCAGACGCCATAGCTAAACAAGAGTCAAAGTGTGCAAGTTGTGGAGTTCACTTACAAGACGCAGAGTTCCACAACTGGCTAGAGGCTCACGAGTACTACGACATTGATTTTGCAACAGGAAAAGCTGTGTACAAAGAGGCTGTAGCATTGTGTCATTCTTGCCATCAATTTATACATTCAGGCAGGTTGTTGGCAGTTTTAGAAAAAGGGGAGATTAGTTTTGATCGAGTTCATAGGATTGTCGACAAAGGCTTAGACTTGTGTTTCGCTTTTGACGTTGTGCCATATATTGGACTGCAACCCTTAGTTGAATATTTGGGGATACCTTGGCAGAGTTTTTGGCAACCTGATTTTTACGCACCTTGGTCGGAGTGGCGATTAGTTGTTGACGGCAAAGAGTACAAGGGTTTTGATACTATCGAAGATTGGGCAGAAAAGTACAATGCAGAAATTACAGAGGAGGACAGACTGTTATGGTCAGTTTGGTGACAAATAAGGTTGTTGTAGAAGGCAACTCCCTTACTGTCTTGCTACCAGAGGGCTATAGGGAGTCCATAGAGCAATTATTGGGCAAAAAAGGGGGTTGGATACATCTACACGTTGGAACCCCCCAAAAACAGCGTTCTACGGGTCCACGAAGTGAGAACAATTTAATACACGGCAGTTGTGCTTTAATTGCTGAACAACTGGGATACTTAGAAACAATGGGCAAGGGTCAGGCAACTGAATATGTAAAAGACGCAATGAAACGAATGGCAGTTGGCTCTCGTGGTTATCCCACAACTTTCAACGAGATAGATGGACACGAAGAGCCTATGAGTCTAGCTTTTGCAACAAGTGAACAGGCTCAAATGGTTATTGACACCATACTAGACTTTTGTTCATTTCAAGATTTGTGGTTGGTTCGATATAACGACAAAAATGAACCTGAAATGTATTGGGTTTCAAGTGGAAAGGCTATACAATAATGTTAAAGTGTGTTATATTTATATAAGGGGGATATATGACATTAAAAGAATTTAGGGAAAAACGGTTCATTTCTAGAAAAAAGATGGCTAAGATGGCTAATGTTTCAGAAATGACAATTTACAGATGGGAGGTTGGGAAATCAAAGCCCCAACTCGACAAACTAATAACTCTTATCGCAGTTTTTGGGCAAGAGATATTAGAGTGCTTTGAGTAGTTAAAATTTACTATAAAAGGAGTTAAATATGGTAAATCAAGGAACAATAGGGAAAGAAATTGCGAAAGCTCTCCCTGATTTAATGGCAGAGATGAAAAACGCAACGAACAGTAAGAAAGGGTATGGCTACAATTACGCGCCTCTTAATGAAATTTTAGACGTAGCAAGACCAATCTTAGCTAAACATCACTTTAGCATTAACCAGTTTGTCGGCAACCACGAAGGAATGGTAACGGTCACTACAAGGCTTATGCACCAGTCAGGCGAGTATATTGAAAGCACAATGGTGTTACCTTTAGCAAAAGTTTCAGGGGCGAATGACGTTCAACAAATGGGTGCTAGTATAACTTACGCTAGACGTTATATGTTGACTTCTATCTTGGGGATTGCAGGAGAAGAAGACACAGACGGCAATCCAGATGGTGATAAAAAACCACCTAAAAACCAGACTAAAGCACCACCAAAAGCTCAAACTAATGTTGAAAACGACAAAATCGACAAAGCAATAAAAATGACGGAGGCTTATCTCAAAGCTAATGAAAAACGCATTTTAATTGAAGATTTAGACGTGATGAAAGACCACTTTAACGAGCTGAAAAAGCAACCAGACGACAATCAAAAGTATTTAGATATTCGTGATTTTTATAGTAGTGTCCAAAACTACATTAAGGGGTTAGAGGGTGCGTAAAAGTTTAGAAATTTTTGACACAAGGCTAAAGCTTTATGAACGTTCTCAAGGTCGTTGCGAAATATGTGGAGTTTCAATGTCATTCGGACAAATGCAAATGGCACATAGGCTTAGACAGTCGAAAGCTAACTTAAAAAAATGGGGTGAGGAGATAATTCACCACCCCATAAACTTAGTAGCAACTTGTTCGCTGAAATGTAACGCAAAGGCGAGTACAAGCAATTGGAGGGAGGTTTTTGAGGAGATGGCAGGCGATCAAAATATGTTAGAGATATTAAAGGGGTTAGGATATGAACAAAACTAAACTAATATTAGAATGGTAACAAAAAGGTCGTTGGCTTAGCTCGCAGGTCGCTTTTTCTCAATTCGGAGTCACTAGGCTATCGAGTATAATATTCAACTTACGAGCAAAAGGTCACGACATTCAAAAAGAGATGATACAAGCTGTTGACAGATATGGCAATAGTGTCAGGTACGCAAATTACTACTTAGAAGTTGACATTACAGAGGATATTGAGTAGTATAAAGGTAGGTTCAGAGAGTGAGCAGATTTATCCACTTTGCCCACTTTCTGAAAAGAAAATGGAAAGCCTTAACTGGTTACCCTGTGGATACATTCGAAAGAATGAGGGTGGACTGGTTAAGGCTATTTTTA
>JALOAG010000050.1 GCA_023228875.1 Bacteroidia bacterium
TCGCAGAAGCTGAGCTTAGGGTATTCCACTAAGATTAAGAATTTTAATCTCTCTGCAAACGCAGGGGGAGTTTTAGCACAAAACAATTATACTTACCGCGATGGGGGAGCCCTCGCTCTAAGAGAAGATTCTGAATTTAAAAAGATCGACGGCTCAATCGCTCTCAATGGAAACATAACCGATAATCTAAGCCTAAACAGCCAAAACATTATTGCTTTTAGTAGACTGGAAACCCCGGGAAGTCTTACTTATATAACAGTGGGTAACTGGCAGCAAGACCTAAGTGTGACAACTCTCAATAATCTAACTCTTAAGAACAAAGCCCCCTATTTAGATAATTTGTCATTCAGCTTACTTTATGATTATCGTCAAACATTTTTTAACGATCTAATTTATGGTGAGAGTACTCACAATAAGCACAAAGGAAATATTGGTTTCAATCAGAAATGGAATGTCGGTCAAAACTATTCTCTTGAAAGCGGCTTGAACTTGGCAATAGATTACGTAGACAGTAGCGAAATTGACCAACACACCCGCTTAAGCCCCTCTCTGTTTGCCACCGGCAGTATCTATCTTTTTAGCGGTAAACTGTCTGTGCACCCCAGCTTTAATCTTCTTTTCTTAAGTGACACCAAAGAATTTGCCCCTAATGCTTCCCTGGGTGCTGTGTGGGAAATTGTTGATAACTTAAAACTTAAAACAACTGTAAGTTATGCTGAACTGGTCCCCTCTTTCAGTCAGTTGTACTGGCCTTATATGGGAAATCCGGATCTTAAAAATGAGAAGGGTATTAATCTCGACTTAAGCCTCTCCTATGAGAACAAACTCATTAATTGGGAGGGGATAGGGTTTTTCAGGGATGTTAATAATGCCATTGGTTATGATGAATTTTGGGTTCCTCAAAATATTGGACACAGCCTCTATATGGGGACAGAGCAGACTTTAAAATTGAACTTATCGGATGAATTTACCATTTCTTTAAATTACCTCTTTAACCAAACATATGATATTTCAGCACCCAACACCATCGAAGATGGGATAGAAGTGCCTAATGTTCGTAAACATACGGCAAAAGGTTCAGTCAGTTATGAAAAGGGAATTGTACAAGCCATTTTAGAGGGACAACTTTTAGGAAAGACAGACTCTCTTGAAACTGCATTTGTAGCTAACTTGGTAGTGAATCTACAGCTTCTGGAAAACTTAAGAACCTATGTTGCAATCGATAACCTCTTTAACGCACAGTACCAAACCTACAAAGATTATCCGATGCCCACTTTAAATGTGCGCCTTGGCGGAACTTGGAAGTTCTAAGGGGTAACTATGGCTAACTCTCTGTTTGATTTAATGTTAATTGGGGGGCCGCTTATGTGGCCTCTCTTTGGTCTGATTGTGGTAACTGTTATTGTTTTTTTGGAGAGAGTTTTCTCTTTAATGATTTATTCAAAACGAAAAGTCATCTTAGCAAAAGACAAACTGGAATCTCCGTTGGCTGTTTTAGATTTTATTGTTGTCACTGCTCCAATAATTGGTTTTTTAGGGACGGTTACAGGGATGATTGATGCTTTTAAATCTATCTCAAATGCAACTTCAATAAATATACAAATCGTCGCAGCGGGCCTTTATGAAGCGCTCTATACCACGGCTTTTGGTCTGATTATTTCAGTAACAGCCTCTGCTTTTGCATTTATTTTAGATATAGCTATTTCAAAAATATGCGTAGAAGAAAAATAAACGGAACACAACCCAGCGATATCGCATTTCTCCTTATTCTCTTCTTTTTGGTACTCATAATAACTTCGGTTGAATATTCACTCAATGTTGATACAAACAGCGGCTTGGGAAGTGAGGAAAAGGGGGAAATCTTTAACCTCACTCTCTCATCGAAAGGCCTTTTTGCCGAAAATAAAAAAATAGACGAAGTTACTCTGAACTCTCTGTTAAAAACAGGCCAAAAGACCAATTTAACGGTTGAAGGGAGTGTTCCTTGGCAAGATGTCGTCTCTGTTTTAAGTGTTTTAAACAGAAAAGAGATTTCTGTGAATTTGAGGCAAATGTGATGAAAAGGAGAAAAAACAATTTCAATAGTTCAATGAGTGATATTGCTTTTTTACTTCTCCTTTTTTTCTTAATAATTTTGATAGCCTCACCGCAACTATTTGAAAACTCAAATCTTCCCCAATCAAGTCAGGGGGAAAAAGCTTCTATAGAGGGACATTCTCTTTTCATTGATAAAGAGGGAACTCTTTATCTCGATAAAGCCCAAATAAATTTTGAAGAGATTCCATTGAGTGAAAAAATAGCTGTCTATAGTGATAAAACAACACCCTTTGAGGTAATTTTCCCCCTAATAAATTACTTAAAACAAAACTCAGTTACTACTATTCAGCTTTTAGTGAGGCAGGCCAATGAGTAATTTGGGAAAGATTGTTTTAAGTTTTTTTGTGATTGCCTTGGCTGTCAGTTCTCTTTTTATCCCCTTACCAAAAGAAGTTTCCAAAGATGCCCCCATTCCCCAGTCAATAAGAGCCACCCTCTTCTTTGAGGAAGAAAACATTACGATTGATGAAGAAAACACCGAAGGTAAAGAACCTTTAGAAGAGCAACCCTTCTATGAAAGAGAATTAAAGCCTGTTCCCGTATTAAAAAGCATCCCCTTACCGCAAACTCTTTTAGTCCCCTTTAGAATTCCTCCAAAACCAGAAACAAAGAACTCTTTTATCCCCTTGGAACAGTTCATTGAAGTTGATGAAGCAACTCAACCACCTCGGTTTGATTACGAGGTAATAAAAGAGAGGATTAAGTATCCCACTGTAGCAAAACGCCAAAACAGAGAAGGCAGAGCGGTAGTACGTCTTTATATTGCTACTGACGGGAAAATTGTCAAAGCAATTATAGAGCAAGAGAGTTCTTCTGATTTTGGCCAGGCTGCACTTAACGCTTTTAGCGAGCTGACTGTTGAGCCTGCACTTCTTAAAGGAGTGCCGGTCGCAGTGACTCTTCTTTTTCCCATAAACTTCACATTGAACTGAACTGTTGGGAATTTCCCAATAGTTGCTTTTTTGTTTTACTTTCATCTAATCCAGTCCTTAAAGTTTTGCAAATTTCTTCTGAGTTGCGTTGAAAACAATCTTTTTTAGGCTACCCGTAGTGCCTCATAACTAAATCTACTCGAAAGGCCCTGATGCTTCATAACTAAAAATCTACCCGAAGGCCTGATTGAATAGTTGCTCAGAGGCTTTGTACTTATTATTATGAACCCTCAGTAAATTAGCAACAGCTTTGTCCAATTCTCTTTTTAGTTGTATAGGGTTAGTTAACTGACGTCTTCTTTTAAGTTCTTCTTTAACTGAAGAACAGACCTCCTGTTTTTCTAATATACGCAAATAAGGTGTTTTTGGTTTGTCGTATAGTTTTTTAAACCTGCCGTTTTCCAATCTCTTTTTGCCACTGATTTTAATAGTAGGATACCAATAGTTTCTTAAAGGACACAGATGCTTGTAAACCTCTTGTAGGGCTTCAAATTCCTCTTGAGTATCAAAGCGGTAATAGCCAACAACTCTTCTAACCATGTCCCCATTTTTCTGCTCTACAAAACAGTTGTCATTTTTCCTGTATGGGCGAGATCGGGTAAAAGTAATCTTATTTTCTGTACACCATTGTAAAAGTTGATGATTAATAAACTCTCCTCCGTTATCTGAATCTATCCCCAGTAGCTCAAAGGCCAAAGATTCTTTAACCTCTATTATTCTTTCTTTAACCCACCGATGTGCTTTGTTTTTAAGGGCTCTAGTTTCAGTCCAACCACTATAGACATCTGTAACAGTTAAGGTCTGACAAAATTCACCGCTACTATCGGGCCCACAATGACTTACAGTATCTAATTCAAAAAACCCCACCTTCATTTCATCCCAACTAAAAAACACTCTTATTGGAATCTGGTTTTTTAGTAATGATCCCGATTTTGTTAATGATTTACCTCTAAGTTCTAACTTTTTCTTCTCATCTTTTAAACTACGATCTATTGTTGATGCACTAATCTTTAGAAGTTTTTCTACTACTATTGTATCAAGGGCAAAAGCACCATCACTTTCTAAGAATGACATCATTGAATGAAGCATTGGTTGAAATAATTTGCCACAAGGGTAATCTAAAAATTCCCAAATCTCTTTTAACTTCTCTATTACAGTCTCATCATAAACCTTAGGCCTACCGCCACAGTTTCTAATACAGCTCTGCTTTGCTTTTAATCTGATTGGTTTATTCTTTATTCTTACATAAGTTGATCTGCCCTCATTACAAAGCACATGAGCAGCGTAGTTGCGATTGTAGCCGGTGTAACTGACAAATTCATCTAAGATTTTACCCTT
>JALOAG010000051.1 GCA_023228875.1 Bacteroidia bacterium
AGACGCTCACTAGTTGAGCAAATAAAAACCGCTTCCCTTTGAGGGGGAAAGCGGCACCTCCTTCAGAGCATAAGGAGCGACCTTATGCCTCCGCTCTGCACTATTAGCGCAGAGCAACCACGGTACATATTATTACACGTCTTGAGAGAGAAGGAAAGGGGTAAACCCTTAAATATTAAGAATTTGAAGTTAATTCAATAGTAATTCTAGATGTATAAGTATCAATTGGGGCATCATTTAAAGTTTCAGTAGCTGCCTCAGTTAACCTTACTTTAACAAACCTTTGTTCTGAATCATTTTTACCACTACTAGATCCTGTAGCTGTAAAAGTCGTTGTATCGCTCTCTTCTGTAAGGTTTCTATCTCTATCTAATAATATTATGTCGTAATCAAAAGAGAAGTTAGCAACATCTGCTCTTAGTGGCTCATAGCTGTAAGAGACAATAAACATCTCATCTTTAGTTAGGTTTTCACTGTTGAATATCCAACTTCCAACTTCAACACCATCTCCAGTACACAGTATGTCAGGATTTCCCTTTAAGTTAAGCCCATCTTCTCCAAAATCTTTTCCAACAACATCAAAAGAATAATCTTTATCTAAAGCAGATATAAAAGCTTTTATATCGATATAGCCTTCGTTGCTATATCCACTACTTGCAAAAATTGCAAAAGAACTTAAAACAAGTAATAAAGTTAATAGGACAATAAGTTTTTTCACAAAATACCTCAATTTATTATATTATCAGAGGACAATATAGTAAAAGAATCCACCTATGTCAATAGTAGCTATAACAGTAACAGGAAATATTGTCATTAGATTATAAATAGCTATGTGCTAATGAATTATAACTATGTTTTTTAAGATTGTTGTGACACCTCTGTGCTAGAGTGTCAATAAAGAGAGGCTAATCAGCATTTAAAGAGATGGTAATGTTTGATTCGTATGTATTGGTTGCAGCAGCTCTTAAAGCTGTTGCTCTACCATCATCTGTCAAAGCAACGCTGAGTACTTTGTTAATTAAAGTAGAACCACTTTTTAAAGAAGAGATAATAACAATCTCCTCCCCACTAGATCTTTGAGTTAATGAAGAGCTATCGCCTAACTCATCTCTTTCTATTAAGACATAGGCAATTTCATCTGAGATAAGTGGGTTTGGACTTTGTAATGGATTGTAATCGTATTGAATAGCAAACCTAGTTTGTTGAACAGGTGGATTGTCTATTTTCAAAGTCCACGTACCGATATCAACACCCCTAGAGCCAGGCATTATCTCATCAGATAAAAGGTTAATTGATTCAGGATGCAAAGGTTCTACATTGAAATAGATTTCATCTTGGATAAAGCCCGAAAAAGTAATCTCACCAGTTCTTCTAACAGGCTCCACCCCAAACGATGAAGATAAAACAAAGAGAATTAATAATGTAACTAAAACAAGAATTCTCTTATTCATAACAAACCTTCTTTCTCAAGTTACAACCAAGCACCCCGAACAGGGGTGCTCAGGTGTTAAAAAGCCATATATTAAAGATTAGTGGTAAGATTTAAAGTAATGGTTGATGTAAAGTCTGTTGCAGGATCCAACAAAGTAGGATCTTCATCTTCAACTAACTTAACTCTTACGTACCTCTTAGCAGTAGTTTCCCCTTCTCCAGCGACAAATTCAGTACTTCCTCCCGTTGCTTTATCAACACCACCACTACCAGTAGGATCAGTATGAACAACGATTTTATATTCGAGGGACTGTGTTGTGCTAGCACTCTCTAAATCACCATATGTATAAGTAACTTTATAACCCTCATCACCGACGTGCGCATAAGTACTAACTACCCAGTTACCTATTAATACTCCATTGCCATCTTCTTGAAAATCTGAATTTCCAACTATATCGATAGGCTCAGTCAATGTTTGATTAACATCCAATTCTGCTAATTTTTCTGGGCTGAGAATATAACCAGTTACATTCAATGTATTACTGTTTTCAACTATGCCATCATTAGCAAAAAGAAATGCTCCACCAACAATTGCAAATGCAATTAAAAGAACTAATACTTTTTTCATAATCTCACCTCTCTACAGTCAATTACTGTTAATAATAATATATACATAGATGTAACTTATGTCAACAGAATAGATACAAAAAATGTAAATATGTAAAATTTTAAAGAAAAACAATTATAAACCATTGTCTTACAATAAATTATAATAAATTATGGTTTTCTCTGCATATGACATCTGAAAGACATTTAGCAATTAAATAACTAAATTAAGCCCAATTTTAACCAAAAATTGACAAAAAAGAGTTTTACACTATGTCATATGAGAATTTTAATTAGTAATTAAAGTAAGTTGTATTTCAGTTGTGTAGTTATCAAATGGAGGATAAGTGTTGTCATCTATTCTTTTAATGAAGACAGAACCATTATTATTTTCTTCAGAGTAAGTCCCATTAACTTTAACTAAAGTAGCAAAGTTTGCTCCATTTTCAATAGTAGATTCACCATTATTAATAACATATGGAATTTTGATATCAACACCACTCACATTGCCAGTAAAGACAGGATTGCCTTCAACATCCAAGTATGTAGCACTAAGGTCTAATTGCAAAGTTAAGTCAGCAGAGCTATTAGCAGCAACAGCCCATGTGCCAACTTCAACTCCTGGCCCTTCAGCATCAACAAGGATATCACCTTCATCTAACCTTAAAGATTCATCTCCACTAAAATAACCAGTTAAATCAAACAGAGATTTAGATTCAATTGTCCCAACAAGGTTTAAAGTACTAGTTCCTATAGCACCACTTAAAGAAATAAGAGGTAGTAAAACTAACAGGAAAACTAATACCTTTTTCATCTAAATCTCCGTTTAAATTGTGTAAGAAAAAACCCTCATAAGAGGGCTTTTTCTATTTATAAAGATCTTACAATCTTAGTTGGTTGTAATAGCAGCTTTAATTTCCCCAGTATATACACCTGATGGAAGACCATAATCGGCATTGCCAGAATAATTAAAAGCATACGTTAAAGCATAAGTAGCCCACTTTGTTCCACCAGCTACAGTATTACTAACCAATGTTTTGGTTGCATTATCTGGTTTTACAGTAGTCGCTACTCCTACACTTTGGCTACCAAAATCTAAGGTTACATGATCATAGGTTTTATCACCGTCTACGTAAGTAAATACAATCTCGTAAGGAACGTAAGTTTTATTAGTAGCATCAAGTTCCATAGGAGTTCCTGTCAAATCAATAACAATTCCAACAGGACTGTTTGTTGCAAATGAATAGTATCCAAGAGTGTTAAGCCCTTGACCGGGAGCAAGATCCATACTGACAGTGCCTGAATTAGAAAGAGCTCCATTACCTCCTGCATTCTCCCCTGCAGCATCAAAAATACTCCCAAAAGAGTCATACTCAGTATCAAAAAACCCATGAGTGGTTTTTTGCAAGAGTTCTTGTGTAAGAGTGAGTTTTGCATCAGCAGTTGCAAAAACAAACCCTGCTACTAATAGTACTAGTAAGATTGTAAGTAATTTTTTCATTTTATTTCTCCTTTCGGTTAATCTTCTTTTTATCATCAATAGTAGAATACTAAAACTTTCAACTTATGTCAATAGAATGTTTAACTTTTTATCAAATAATTTTATTTATTTTTGATAAATTGTTTAATTTGTTATCTTATAATAGTTTATCTTTTAAATATTTTTTCTATCTTATGACATTTTAGTTGAAACATATTCCTTTTTATTAATTTTTTTGTTTTTTCTTAGTTTTTTTTGCTTTTTTAGTTACACCTTATGTCAACTCTTTAGTTCAAATAGCTGGCTAAAGAGTCAGCGTAGAGCTCTAAAACTTCTCCAAGTTGTTGAGATGGGCGGATAGAACTCTCTTTTCCAGCTAGATGGACAATGCCACTAACAGGTTGATTTGCCCAAGCTAAATCGGCATGCATTCCTAACGGAATATGGATTAATCCCATAGTTTGTGAGTAGTGAACCATTGAGTCAATACAATAAGCACCTTCAGCAATACTGTGATCACAACTGGTGAAACAGGCAAAGTAACGCCCACTTAACTCTCTAGATTCAGCTAGTCTATAAGTTGAATCCATAAAAGCTTTCATCTCGGCACTCACATTACCAAAAGTAGTAGGAGAGCCTAAAATAATCATCTTACTTTTTAGAAGTGTTGACTCATTAGCAACTGGAAGAGCCTGAATATCTTCGTAAAAATCGTTAGCAGCATCACTTTTGTTTGCCCAAATGTGTAAATCTGCATCTTCAACCCTATATAAACGAGCATCAACATTACGCTCTTGCAACAGCTCTTGTAGATAAGTTGCAATTATATAAC
>JALOAG010000052.1 GCA_023228875.1 Bacteroidia bacterium
ATTAGCGCCCATCCTCAATTTATTGATAGAATGATTGGGAGATGATATAGTCTAGACCACAACATAGAAATATGGTTTAGGAAACTAAAAGTGGTATGGTGGAGAAGTTCTTCTTGACAGTAAAGGAATGTGTAATTTAACGACAGTTAATGTTGCCGCATTTGTAGAAAATGGGAAACTTGATATTGATGGTTTGTTAGAAGCACAATCTCTTTCTGCAAGAGCGGGTTATAGAATGACTTGTATTGAATTGGAATTATCCAGATGGAATGGAGTGCAACTTAGAGATAGATTAATAGGTTGTTCATTAACTGGATGGCAAGATGCTGTAAATGCTCTTAACTATTCAACAAATGAAGAGAAAAAACTTTTACGTCTCTTAAGATTGACTGCTCACAAGGCGGCAAAAGATTACGCAAAAGCATTAGGACAAAAAGAGCCATTGCTCATAACAACAATTAAACCTGAAGGCACTCTTAGTCAATTACCAATTGTTTCAAGTGGAATTCATTTTTCACACTCTCCGTTCTATATCCGTAGAATTAGGGTTAATGCAAAAGATCCAGTAATTAAGGTCTGTGAGGAACTTGGTTTTGACATTAGTCCTGAAAATGGGCAATCAATGGAAAATTGTAAAACTAAAGTTATTTCATTTCCAGTTAAAGCTCCAGCTGGAAAAACAAAATATGATGTTAGTGCCGTTGAGCAACTTGAAATTTACAAAATGTTTATGGAGGAGTATGTTGATCACAACGCATCAATTACTGTTCATGTGAGGGATAACGAATGGGACTCAGTTGAACAATGGATGTGGGACAATTGGGATGATGTTGTAGGAATTTCTTTCTTGTCTTTAGATAGTCATTTTTATGAACAAGCACCTTATGAAACAATTGATGAAATTACTTATAATAGAATGGTTGCCGAAATGCCCAACTTTGTGCCTAGCCTCATTAAAAAATATGAAGCAAAAGAAACAGAAACAGATATAGAGGAAGATCCAGCTTGTGCGTCTGGCGCTTGCCCAATAAGGTAGTCATTTAGTTGACAAACTTCAGTGGTTATGTTATAATTATATTATAATGATAAAAGGGGAATAAGAGAGAATGATAAAAGTAAGTAAAATTAAAGTTATGAATTTAGAAGGAAGTTTCCGAGGTATGCGTAATCCTTTAGAAAGTTGGGAGCAGTCAGATAGTTATTTTTATTCTGATGATAGTTTAGCAAACTATCACTGTGAATATAGAGAAGGATACGAAGTAAAAATAAAAGAAAAAGACATGGCACTTGCGCAAAAACTTCTGCTTGCGGGCGATGACCATAGCAAGTTCATGCGTCAGATTTTTGTAAGTATGGATATTACAGCACCACTATATTTTTTCAAAGAATTTGACACCTATAAAGTGGGAACAACAGCAAACTCTACATCAACAATGCACAAGTTGGCAGTTACTCCAATTACTAGAGAGTGTTTTTCATTTGATAATGAATTAGAATTCCTTGAAGACATTCAACAATACATTGATGATGAAAGTGCTTATTTAACATTCAGTGAAACAGCTATTAGAAATTGTAACACTTTACGTTTAAAATATCTAGAAACAAAAGATATTCGCTATTGGCGGGCGCTTATCCAATTATTGCCATCGTCATGGAACCAAACACGAACATGGACGGCAAACTATCAAGTATTACGAAATATTTATTTTGCTCGCAAAAATCATAAGCTACAAGAGTGGAAAGATTTTTGTGAAGAAATTGAAAAATTGCCTTATGCCAAAGAATTATTTTTTGAGGGAGAATCAAAAGAAATGACAAAAGAGCAAATTGAGTCTGCTCTTGGTTATAGAATAAAAATTGTATAAAGGAGGAAAACATGAAAATTATGTATGTTGTTGATTATCCAACAACTGTGAAAGGGATCGGTATTGCTGCCTCTAATGAGTATATTGCAGAAACTTCTGTAAAAGGCGGTGACCAGTTTGATTTGAAGGTCGGCAAAGAGGTTGTAAAAAACAAGTTAAAACTTCAACAACTTAATGTTATTGACAGAGTAACTGATGATAAAATTGCTGATGCTAATTTTATGCTAAAAAACGCACTAGAAATTTTAGAGAATTTAATGGAAAGGAAAGAAAAAATTCAAAGTCAAAAAGAAGAAATTCTTGCGAAATTAAAGGAGTATTAATATGAAAGAATTAAAAAGAGAAACAGAAGTCTATAAGGTTGATACTGAAGAAGCCGCGGCAGCACTAATAGAAGAATTTAAAAACAATGCTATATCTGGAGATTATCAAGTCACTAAATATGAGAGCAAATATCGCAATAAAAAAGTAAAGGGCGAAATTGTAGAAGAATTTTATGTAGTGACTATTCAAAAAGACTACAACATTGAGGAGTAAATTATGGGAATAGAAACAGAAGCGCTAGCAATTTTTGAAAGCATCCTCCAAATGGATGATAAAGAACTTGAATCAGGCTACGATGATTTAATGAAATTGTTTGAATTTGAGGGCAATTTTGAACAAGCATTAATTGAAAAACTATCCTATTGCCGTGCAAACAATCTTACAGAAGATGATTTATTGGAAGAAAATAAAATAACATTAGATGCTTTTAGTGAAGTTGAATTATCTCCAATTAAACAAAAATTTATTAGTTTTCTTATGGAGACTGCTGTAAAAGTAAATAATAGAATTATTGAAGATGGACTTTATCCAAAAGTAAAAGTTAGAGTTGAGCGTTTACCACACAATCAAAAATTACCTGAGTATGCTCATGAAAATGGAGATAGTGGATTAGACGTTTATACAGTTGACAATTTCAATATTGAACCAAATACCGCAGTTATTGCACGAACAGGAATTAAAGTTGCCATTCCACTTGGTTATGAACTACAAGTTCGCCCAAGAAGTGGAATGAGTTTAAAGAAAGAATATCAGAACTTATTTGTTGCTAATAGTCCTGGAACTATAGACGCAAATTATCGAGAGGAAGTCGGCATTATTTTAAAAAACATTGGAAATGAAGTAATAACAATTGAAGCAAACATGAGAATTGCTCAATTAGTTCTAGCACCTGTTGTTAAACTAAGTTGGGTAGAAGTTAAAAACATAAATGATTTTCCAAGCGATAGACAAGGTGGGTTCGGTTCTTCGGGAGAAAAATAATGGCTAAACTCAACATATCTGACATTCGTATAGAAATGTCAATTAAAAGTTGGGTGCTATTAAGTACAACATACAAAAATCTTGATGGTGAATTAGAAATGCTTTGTCCAGAAGGACACAAAGTTTTTATGTCACTAAAACAATGGAGAAGAAAAGCAGAGTGTCCGACTTGTTCAGCTAATGTCTATAATACATTAAAAGAAATTGCAGTCGTCCAAAAGAAAACTGGTGTTTCTAGAATACTAGCATTAGATGATAGTACCACAACTACGGGGTGGTCAGTTTTCGACAATGAAGAGTTAGTTGGTTACGGGAAAATAGAGATGACACAAAAAAATCCTACTGAACGTATTTCTGCTTTGCGCCAATGGTTATTAAGTATGTTAATTAAATGGCACCCAGATACAGTATCAATAGAGGATATTCAAAAACAAGAGAATGTCCAAATTTTCAAGATTTTGGCGCAATTGCAAGGCGTTCTTGAAAATACTTTATTTGAAAATAAGTATCACTATACTGTAGATCACGTTGCTTCTTGGCGCAGTTTTTGCGGAGTAAAAGGCAAATCAAGAAGTGAATTGAAAAGGAATGCTCAAGAAAAAGTAAAAGAATGGTATGATGTAACGGTTACTCAAGATGAAGCAGATGCAATATGTTTGGGTAGATATGCATCAAACGAATATAGAATAAACAATAATTTTGCCCAATGGGATTAAGGAGGAAAAATGGCAGAAATTAATTTTACAGCAGGACAAATATTTGTTCTTTCACCTTATTTTAGCGCTTTGGAGGGAACTCCACTTAAGTTTTCACTTAAACGAAAATTAATTCGTTTTAATGAAAGATTGAGTGCTGAATATAAATTGATTAGAGAAGAGTTAGATAAAGT
>JALOAG010000053.1 GCA_023228875.1 Bacteroidia bacterium
AAGAGGATATGCCAGTATCGTTTGCAATAAGTTACTTTGATCGTTATCGCTACCACCGCTTCCCTGTTTTAAATAAGAATAAGGAGCTAGTTGGGATGGTAACTACCCGTGATATCTCAAGTCACCTCCTTTGGGAGATAAATAGAGAAGTTGAAGCACTAGAGAGGATGAACCAATCTGTAACTAAAAAAGATGGCCTAGAGCGGGAAGTTCAATCTTTCTCCATTTTAAAGTTAGATTTTGAAAATGCAGGATTTGCCTCTACAGAAATTAAAAAGAGGCTAAAAAAGAACAATGTCCCCCCTAGGATTATCAGGCGTGCTGCTATTGCCTCTTATGAGTTGGAGATGAACATAGTGGTTCACTCCAATGGGGGCAAAATTGTAGCTGAGTATGGCCCTAATGAGGTAATCATTACAGGAACCGATGGAGGCCCTGGTATTGAAGATGTTGATAAAGCTTTAACGCAAGGATACAGCACAGCTATTGAGTGGATTCGCTCTTTGGGTTTTGGAGCTGGGATGGGATTACCCAACGTTAAAGCTGTTAGTGATGATTTTACAATCCATAGTAGTCCAAAAGGGACAATAGTCTCTTCTACTATTAAATTTTAATTGTGGCAGGTGAATATGGTTACGTTGAAAAGTTTAGTTGATACATACAACTACAAAGTTTTTACCTTAGAAGATGAAAATGCAACTTTTAAAGGTGGCTACACAGGAGATTTGTTAAGTGATGTTATGGGCAATGGGGAAGAAGATACAGTGTTTATCACCATCCAAGCTCACAAAAACAGTGTAGCTGTCGCCTCACTGTTGGGCATTAAAGCTATTTTACTTTGCAATGGAAGAGAAGCTGATAATGATATGATTGAGGCAGCTAAAAAAGAGAACATTGCTATTTTAGGAACTGATGAAGATCAGTTCACCTCAAGTTGGAAGATTGCCACTTTATTGGGATTAAAATAGACAATGCGCTATTGCATCGACTTACACAACCACTCTTGCCTCTCATCGTGTGCAAGCGACGATTTGTTGCCTGCTGTCTTAGCTATGGAGGCAGCTGATCAAGGAATCGACATCTTAGCTTTAACTGATCACAACACAGGTCGCAATTTAGGCTCTTTTAAAGAAGCGTGTGAAATAGTCGAAATTACCCCTATCTTTGGTATTGAGATTACCACTAACGAAGAGATTCACCTTTTAGCCCTTTTTGAAAATCTAGATGAGGCTCAAAAGTTCTCTTTGTACATTGAAGATCTTTTACCTAAAATACCCAATACCCCTAAACTCTTTGGTAATCAAATAATAAGTGATTTAACTGGTGAAAATAGTGAAGAGCTTACTGTTATGTTATCAAATGCGTGTGATATCTCATTTGATACTTTGGTTGAAGAAATTCTAGCTCTAGGTGCTTTAGCAATTCCAGCTCACATAGATCGCCCAAGTAACTCCGTTATTGGAAACTTGGGCTTTATTCCCCCACTTAATTACAGTGCTGTTGAATCAATTGCCATCCCCCCTATAGTTAACACAGATCAATGGGCAACTATTCAAGGCTCTGATGCCCACTACATTGAACACATTGGAAGAAGAAAATGTTTTATCGAATCTGATAAAGAGGGCTTTGCTGCCTTAGTTGATGCCTTTTCAACAAAATCTATTGAATATTTAAAATAATTATTTTTAACTTCTAACATCTATTTGGTCAAAGTTTGGTAGATGTTCTGTAAAAATAGGGGTAAAAAGTTAAACGTTTATCTAATTAGTAAGGTGATTGACTAATGTCATCATCATCCTTTTTAAAAGTTAGATTTTCAACTTCGACCGTTAAAAAGAGCCATTTTTGACTCTTTTTTTACAAATACTTCTAACATCTATTGTCATATGTTAAAGAAAAAAGCCCTTTGAACAAATGTTTTTGGTAAAACTTTTGTCTATTTTAGTGAAAACATTTCACATCTGTCATATTGATAATTCGTTACTTTATAAGCAATTAAGTGTTTGACTTATCGGAAAGTGGGAGTTATCATTTAAGTGTGAGAAGGAGATGGAGGAAGTTTTGAGAAAAACGAATTTAATGGTCAAAGTTATAATTCTCTTAACAATGCTTATCTTAGCAACCAGCGCACTTAGTGCATCCAGAGTTGTTGCCTCTTCAACCTTAACCATTCACGCATACATCCCCCAACACACTACAGTTGATTACGATGAGTTTGGTAATTTATTGTTCACTTCTAACAATCCAAATGTTGATCTTGGTATTGATCAAAGCTTTGATGCAACTTACTTATCGGTTGTAGCTAAATAACCTATCTAATAAAATCTACTTTATAATCGCGCTCTTTATTACTCTCACTTAATTTGTTTTTAGGATATCCAATTGAGACGGCGAATGTTGGTTTATAACCATTTGGAAGGTTAAATCTTTTAAGAAGGTGCTTTCCTTTTTCACTGTTAAATGCTTGTACAAAAGAGCCAATATAACAAGAGCCTAGCTCTATTGCAGTTGCTGCTAAACAAATTGTTTGAGCTGCATTGGCACAATCGGCAAACGAGTAGCGATTGGCCTCACGGGAGATGAAGATAACAGTTGGTGCATGGTAAAAAGAGTGAAAGTTCTCATCTGTTGCCCGCTCTATTAAAGAGGGCACCTCAGAGTCAATTAATACTTGAGCAACAGAGTTGCTAATCTCTTTCAAGAATTCTTTATCTTGAACTACTGTGAAGTGCCAACTTTGACGATCCATGGCTGTCGATGCACTAAGACCACTTTCAATTAAAAAATCCAACTCCTCTTTACTTATTTGATCTTTTAAATAATCGCGAGTCGATTCTCTTTTTTTAAATATCGTGCGTGCATCAACCATTTACCTACTCCCTGTTTTTTCCAAATATTCTTAAAAGATATAAAAAGATATTGATAAAATCTAAATAGAGCATCAAAGCTCCAATAATTGACAATTTTATATATGTCTCTTCATCAATGCTCTGCCCATAAGAGGCATTTAGGTTTTTAATTTTTTGGGTATCCCAAGCTGTTAAAAGGGTGAATAAAATTACCCCAATTATTGAAATTAGAAAGTAAAATCCTTCACTTTTTAAAAAGATGTTGATAACTGAAGCTGCAATGATTCCCCACAAAGCCATAATTAAATAATGGCCTATGCCATCAAGATCTCTTTTAGTTGTCATCCCATAAAAGCTCATTCCACCAAACAACGCAGCTGTTGTGAAAAAAGCACGAGAGATAACTACACCACTGTAGGCAAAAAATATTACCGATAAGGTTATTCCTGTTAATACAGAGTATATTCCAAACGAAACGATTGCTTTGTTGGCACTCATTGTGTTTAACCTTGATGAGAGATAAAAAACTACAACAAATTGGGCTAATACAACAAAAAGGAACGTTACTCCATTTCGTAAGAAGAAACTTAGTAACATTTGAGAAGAGGCAACACCGTAGGCAACTACTGCTGTTAAAGCTAAGCCCACTGTCATCCATAGATAAACATTTTTCAATATTGAATTTTCTCTTTGTTTAACGTTACTTAAAGTGTTTGTTTGGTTTTGAGCCATTTGATTCCTCCAAAACTTCTTCCAATAATTTCCCATTTTAACTCAATCAAGTCAACTCAAAGACGATTCTCATACCACTTTGATTTTTTAAATATTAGAGCTAAAACTGCCAACTCAACAACATCTCCAATAAGTAGGGCACTCCACAACCACCCTATAGAAGCTTTGAAGATGAAGCTAACTGCTAAGGCAAAGGGAACTAAAATTACCCACTGTCCAATAAATGAGGCTACAAGCAGTGGACGGTTAATTCCTGCTCCAGTGAAAGCAGAACCGATTCCTCCAATTAAAGAGCCCACCATTAAAGCAGGACCTACAACTTTTAATAAAGAGATTCCCACATAAGTGGCCGCTTGCCCTCCCATAAACAACCTTA
>JALOAG010000054.1 GCA_023228875.1 Bacteroidia bacterium
ACATACCAACTGTATGAAATGGATGCTAATCATTACAACTATGCGTATGCTCATTTGTTATACATGATGCAGAATAATAATTTCTATTTAAAAGTAGTAGGCGAGTGTGTGAATGATGAACCTACCGTAATAGCACTTGATGAAATGGTGGTAGAATACTATTCACAAGATATGGTAGAAGAAGAGCAAATAGAAGACATGGACATTCCAGATTAACAGGAGGCATGCTTGATGGATTCAACAATGGTCATAATTTCAGACATTGCAGAAAAGCTTAGCAAGAATTCTGGATTTGATACAGCAAGCATTTTTGTCGTTGTTTCACTGGTAATGTTTACCGGCATTTTCATTTCAATAGGATACAAGGTGTTAATAAGCCAATTTAAAAGGACAGAAGACTTGCTTAAAGCTTTTGAAAGAATAATCTCAGACAAGTTTATCGTGCATCAAGGTTTTTGCATGGAAAGAAACGTTGGCATACAGGAATACTTTAAAGACAATTTTCAATATGTAGATACCATCATGAGTAACATGTTTAATACCTTTGTTGAAATATTAAGCAAAGCAGGGAATTTGTATATTGAAACCTGGCTGGCTTTGGCACTTTTTGAAATAGTAATGGAGTTACATTGCTTAAAGAAAGCAAGCATAATGTACAAAAAAATGAGAGAAAAGGATGCAACAACAGAAGATATAATACAGTCATTGTCGCATGAGTTTAGAGACATTACAGAAAGGGAAAAATCCATACTTGATAAAATATACTACACAAATGGACACAGACTGGGAGAGGAATTTGATGAAATATTAGAAGAAGAAAACTGGGATAATTTCATGGAAAACAAAGTTGGCATGCTAATTCGTAGGCACATTGGCAGGAATTATGAATGGACAACATTAAAAGAGCAAACAGTAACAACTTTTTCTGAGTTTACAAGAAAAGCAAAAGAAAGCATTAAAAGAAAGGGGAGTGAAAAATGAGTAAAGAAGAAACAATAACAAAAGAAAACCATTCAATCAATCAAGACATAATAACAAAAAATAACAAAGAAATTCAAAAGTTAGAAAAGCTTGCAAACAAGTTATCATTGATAATCTTAACAGCATTCCCGCTGGCAATCGTGGCAATAGTAATAAAACTTATAACAAAATAAAAAAATAATGGAAAAATAATGGAGGAAATAATGGAAAACATAATAAGCTAT
Source organism: Bacteroidia bacterium (assembly GCA_023228875.1). Classification (NCBI taxonomy): domain Bacteria; kingdom Pseudomonadati; phylum Bacteroidota; class Bacteroidia; species Bacteroidia bacterium. The sequence goes on from JALOAG010000054.1 coordinate 1,206, forward strand.
CTCATGCAAAATACAGAAGCATTAACAATGGCAATCGTGGCAATAGTAACAATCATCTATATAATCATACTAAAGAAAGCACCGTCAATAAAAAGCAGTGCTTTAATCAAAGGCTTGTCAGAAAAAACAGTAGAAATTCTGTTGCTTATCTTTAGCCACACAGAGTATAATTATAAAGAATACAATAAAACATTGAAAAGCCCAGTAAAACTTGATGCTACAAAACCTTTGGGGCAACAAAGAATGGACGTGGCAGTACAAGCAATCAAGGAACAATTGCCAAATAGCAAAATCAGCAAGTATGGCTCCTGGCTTAACTTTGCACAATTTGCATACAATATCTTAAAGCCACTATTTAAGAAAGGTAACTAAGGTAATTAAGGTATGCAAGTTACAAAGAATTTCAAGTTCAGCGAGCTAAAAATCACGGGAATAAAATCCATTAATGGCAAGCGGGTAGAAAACAATCCCAAAGAAAGAGAAATAATTAACTTATGTAAATTAACATTCTATCTGTTACAACCTATCAGAGATTTAATAAAAGCACCGCTTGTTATTCAAAGTGCTTTCCGCAGCCCAGCCGTTAACCAGGCAGTTGGAGGTGCTCCTTCCTCTCAGCATATACTGGGGCAGGCTGCGGATATTCATTGCAATACAATCAGCAAGCTTGATTTGTTTAAAATGATTGGCAGCCAGCTTGACTATGACCAGTTAATCTATGAGGTTGACGCAAATTGCTTGCATGTCAGCTATGTTGACAGTGGTGCAAATAGAAGAGAAATAATGATAAGAGGCAAGATAGATAGCAAGCTTGTTTACACATTCTTAACAAAAGAAGAATTGAAAAACCTGCATCATGTTTGAGTTTATCATACCAGGTAAAGCCCAGCCAAAACAAAGACCACGCATTTCAAGAAAGACAAATACAGTTTACACTCCATATGAAACTTTGAAATATGAAAAATTGGTTGGGCTATCCTTTTTACAAAACAAAGGCAAGCGAATTGACGATGGTGCCGTGTCGATAAAGATTGTTTACTGCATGCAGCCACCCAAATCTTGTACAAAAAAGGTAAGGTCAGAAATTCTTGCAGGGAATATTCAACCAACCAAAGCACCTGACCTTGATAATATTGCAAAGTCGATACTGGACGGCTTGAATAAAATCGCTTTTAAAGATGATTGCCAGGTGGTGGAGCTAACAGTGCAAAAAAGGTATTTATTTCATGAAACAGCACCATTTGTGATTGTCTATCTGCAGGAATTGCACAATGTGTCCGAATTAAGCCATAATACCAACAGAGAATAACTTTTGGCAACTTAGCAGGGTAATGAGTATACCTGCCAAATTATCATTCATTAAACCATGTTTAAATTATTTAATTAACATAAATCATTCATCGAATATTCTGTTTTGTATGATTTTTGGCAAAAAAAAGAAACCCCCTCTGTTTAGAAGGGGCTTTAACTGATTTTAAAGAAAAGAATTAATTACATTTAATCATGCCTGTCTTTTTTGTCAAGCTTTTTTTTACATTTCTTGCATTTTTTCTTTTACCTTTTTTCTTAAGCAATAAGTAATCTTCATCCGTGCTTCAGAAACAGTGTTTTCTTGTGAACGTTCAATCTTGCTAATTGTTATATGGTGCAAGCCTGTTTCTTGTGCAAGTTGTTTTTGCGACCAGTTTAATTGCTTTCTAAATGCTGCAATTTCTTTGCCACTTAATACCGGGAATAGTAAAGAATGGTCAACCTCAGGTAGTTTTGAATAGTAATGCTTTAAGATGATTTCATGGTGTGGCTTGAATGGTGCATACCTCTGTGTCCTCTCATAATGGTAAACATGGTACACTGTCAACTGTGCACGTCTTGCCATCTCTTTTGCATCAACACGTGCAAGCATTCTTCTAATTTGGCTGTCAGTGTAATTCATTCATCTCTCCATGCTGTGTAGCTACTGTCGATTGAAACCGCAGCAAAAAAGATAATAAACAATGTTCCAACCGTTTTAATAAATACAAGCGGCTTGAATACCAGCCATGCAGTAATGACAAGAGCATGAAAGATGACTGTCAGAAACAATGCCAACAATTTTTTAAATTTACCCTTCTTCACTTATGCCTCCTTCGGGAATTTCCTCATACTTGATTGTATTAAGAGGAATTGGCTTGTATGAAATAGAAGCATTATGACTGCTGTCTACAAGGCGTATGCGTTCTGCATGCTCTTCATCCTGTGTGTCCCACTCACGTGCAATAAAGAATTTGTGAGGAGCTCTCTTCTTGCAACAAATAAATATTCTTTTGTATCCTTTTTTTCTGAGATGCTTAACAATTTTATCAAAAAAACTTAAAGCTTCCTCTTTCCCTGTCTCGGTTTTTGTTACCTGTAATAATTTCATAATTATTTCCTTTCTATTTGTATATTGATTATAATGACTACTGTACCATCTTTTGATTTAAATTCTTTCATTATTCCTGCTTTCTTCCTGCTTCCTTGTATGATAAAACAATGCCATAAGATTAAACACTGTTGCCAGTAAATGGTTTTCATCTTGCTGTCCTACTTGCCACTGTACATAATGCCTGAGACAACT
>JALOAG010000055.1 GCA_023228875.1 Bacteroidia bacterium
TGGTAAATGATACAAATAACAAAGAGTATTGGCTCTTTTCAAAAAGTGGATTCGCCAAAGAGTTAATTGAAGCTAAGGTAGCAACTTTAGTTAGTGTTGAAGATTTAGTAAGAGTTTGAGGTGTTTTACCTTCTTAATATTCATATAAAATTTTATTAAAAACTCTAGATCAATCCTTAGGCTCTTCTTTTTGATATTAATTATTTGTCAGATGAACATCCCCAATAAAATTGTTGACAATCATACTTTAACCTCCAATAATGTTAGAAGACCAATAATATATGTTAAATCAAACATAAACTTTGACTTCTTGGGGGAAAGAGTGGGCAAATTATCCAATAAAGTTGTTTTTATTACTGGATGTGGAACAGGTATTGGAAGAGCTATTGCCTTAAGAATTGCTAGCGATGGAGCTACTCTTTTTATAACAGATAAAGATGAAGAGAGCTTACTAAGTGTTCGCAAAGAAATTGTTGAGATCTCCCCAAACTCTAAAGCCCACGTTATGGATGTTACTGATAACGATTCAATTCAAGCTGCTTATGACAAAGTTTTGAACGAATTTACCCATTTAGATATTCTAATCAACAATGCTGGAGTCTCTACAGAAAACTGGTTTTGGAAGCTCACTGAAAAAGAGTGGGATATGAATATGGACATCAACTGTAAAGGTGTTTGGAGAGTATCAAAAGCATTTGCACCTCATATGATAGAGCGTAAAAAGGGAAAAATTATTTGTATCGCTTCGATGGCATCTAAAATAGGTGCTCCTTTCCAAGCTCACTATGCTGCTTCAAAGTTTGGAGTTTTAGGGTTAGTTCAATCTATGTCCAAAGAGTTAGCTCAATACAATATTACAGTCAATGCTGTCTGTCCAGGAATGGTAAAAACGGCAATGCAAGATAGAGAAATTAAATGGGAAGCAAAACTAAGAGGAATTAAAGATCCAGAGGTGGTACGAAAAGAGTATATTGATGCTACCCCATTAGGGCGATTGTGTATGCCAAAAGATGTTGCTAATGTAGTAGCATTTCTGGCTTCATCAGATTCAGATTTTATTACAGGGCAGGGGATAAATGTTACCGGCGGAATATGCGTGCATTGAAGTAAAAAATATTGTGAAAAAAGGAATGGTTCCAGCAGCACTAGCAGCTGGAAATCTCTTAAAAGAAGAGTTTTCAAAGAAAAGCTTTTCTGTAACTCAAAAATCGGGACAAAGTGATCTAGTCACAGAAATTGACTTGAAAGCTTCAGCACTGATCAATTCAGTTTTAGATGGAATCTATCCAAACATCAAAATCATAGATGAGGAAGATGAGTCTATAAATTCTTTTAACGATATAGAAGTTGCTTTTATCGTTGACCCTTTAGATGGGACCCTAAACTTTGTTCATGGGTTAACTGAATTTTGTGTTTCCATTGGATTGGTTTGTAAAGGGGAACCTCTAGCTGGAGTTGTTTATCATCCTATTCAAAACATTTTATTTGTTGGGATTGATGGCATTGGTGCTTGGAAAAATGGTGTAGAAATTAGAATAGGGAAAGAAAGGGAACTCAATGAGTGTCTACTAGGTACAGGTGTCCCATACGATTCCAATTTAAGAGTAAATGGCTTTATTAAACCTTTTGAGCACCTAATGGATCAAGTTAGAGAGATAAGACTACTCGGCAGTGCAGCCTTAGCTCTTTGTTACGTTGCTTCAGGACAATTGTCAGGATTTTATGAGTATGGTTTAAGCCCATGGGACGTTGCTGGGGGGGCAGCAATAATTATGGGTGCTGGAGGAGTTGTGTTACCTATAAAGAACAATTCAGATCCTATTTTTGATGGAACGATTGTAACAGCTAATGCAACAATAGCAACGCTTCTAAAAAATGAGCTTATAAAATAAAGAAAAATTAAAAACTACTATTTGTTTTAATTGTGTGCTTGTGGATTTATCAATAACTTCTCAAGCACACCTTCGTATCTTTTGCTTTGTAAGAAATACTTAACTCTTAGGGAATTAGTATTTTTACATTAAGCCCTCTTAACAACGTCAAATAGGGTTGAGGAGGGATTTTATCAGTTATTAAGACATCAACATCTTTCATATTTCCAAATTTCACAAAAGCTGTTTTTGTAAATTTTGAACTATCTGCTAAAAGAATAATTTGCTGGGCGTGTGATAAGAATTGCCTTTTAATAATAGCATCATCGTAGTTGAACTCTGTTAAATCGAGATTATCGTTAATTCCCCCAACACCTAAAAAGAGCTTATCGGTATAAAAGTTTTGAAGACCAGAAACGGCTAAATCTCCAACCATTGAATTCTCTTCTTTTCTTAGGACTCCCCCCAAAACAATAATTTCTTCAATAGCTGTTGAGGACTTAAATAGGTCAACTACATTAAGAGAGTGAGTTATTACAGTTAGGTTACGAGCTTGTGTTGCTACACTTTGTGCTACTTTATAAACAGTAGTGCCTGTATCGAATGCTACACTATCACCATCTTTTACTAAGCTTGCTCCCAACCTACCTAATAACACCTTTTTCTCGTGGTTTTGCAAAGCCCTTTCTTGATAAGATGGTTCATATGATGTCCCACGAATACTAAACGCTTTCCCATACTTACGTTTAATTAGATTAGTTAGCTCTAAAGAGTCTAAATCTCTTCTAATGGTCATCTCTGATACTTGAAGCTCTGTGGCCAATTTTTTGATAGAAATAGAGCCCTCTAAGTTTATCTTTTGAAGGATAAATGCCTTTCTCTCCGATATGTTCAACCCTTACCACCTTTTTAGTTAAACCACCTTTCATTATAAGTTATCTATGAAGGTTTATCCACAATTATATGGCAAAGAATCTAGTAAAATGGTTAAAAATTGAGTGAAACAATATTTGCTTAACCCTATAAGTTGTTTGATTCTAACGTGAACAACTATCTTGATATTAGCGACTTTAGGTATGGTTTAATTTAAAACTGCCTTGATAAAATAAAAGCAATAACTCCTTATTTTCTTATTTATTGAAATATAACTTTCCAACCTATGCCCGTTAAATAATTTTGGTGAAAACCATTAGATTTTTCCTTGTTAATTACTCCTTCTAGCCCTTTTTCGTGTTTTTAGTTTTAAATCTTGCATTCTTTTACCTAGAACATCATCTTTGGCTACAAGCAAGAGGTCATCTGCTAAATTTAAAGCTAAAAGAACTTTGGCATAGGACCCAAAAGCAACATTTGGTGATCCTTTTTCAATAGACCATAGAGTTGATCTGCTAATACCGGCCCTTTCTGCAACTAAATTTACTGGCAAGTTTCTTCTTAGCCTTGCCAAAGCTATCTGCTCTCCCATTTTCTCCATTTTTCTTCTAAGAGATGGGAGAATATCACTTTGATCTCTTATCATACTTATAAGGTATATCAGATATTGCCATGAGTCAATTTAATGTCTATGATTATAGACTAAATAAGTGTTTTGTTTATAATCTTTAACGTTATTCACATAGAGAAGACTTTTCCATTTCCTTTGGTTTGGCGGGGATGGTTTTAATTTTAAAGATAAAGTAGTAGTACATAAATAAAATTATAAAGCCAATAACTATTCTAACGTGGATAATTTTTACTAAGTAGGCAGAGAATAAAAGCACTGTGGTAGCTAAGCTTA
>JALOAG010000056.1 GCA_023228875.1 Bacteroidia bacterium
ACTTCTGGAACTTATAATTTAGCAATTTTAAATGCGATAGATCAAACTATTAACATGAATACATTGCAGGTTGGTTTCTGGATGAGAAAAGGGAATAACACTTCTAATTTAATGGTTGGTGTGATGAGTGACCTTAGTGACCCTACAAGCTTTGTTGGAATTGACACAGTTTCACCTTCAGCAACAACTGTTTGGGAACCATTTGAAGTATCTTTAGCATCTTATACTGGACAAGGAAGATACATAGCATTTAAAGCAGAATACAATTCCACAACTAATTATCTTTATTTAGATGATGTAGTAGTTGATTATATCCCTGCTTGTGCAAGACCTACTAATATTGCATTTGCAAATATTACAACTACAAGTGCAGATGTGTCTTGGACTCCTGGCAATTCTACCGATAATGCTTGGTGGATATATTATAAGGCTGCAGGTACCAGTAATTGGGATTCTGTTTATTCTGTAACAAATTCCTATTCATTTACTACTCTAAGTCCAATGACAACTTATGAAATTGAAATTAGGACTGATTGTGGTACTGAATTGTCAGAACCTTCATTTGTTAAGACATTTATGACCTCTTGTTCATTAATTACCTCATTACCATATACCGAAAGTTTCGATTATTATGGTACTGGAACCGATATTTTCCTACCTTGTTGGGGAAGAAAAACTACTTATTCCTATTATCCTTATGTTAATTCAACAAGTAATACTGCCCCTGGCTCATTATATTTCTACACAAATTCTGGAAATTATAATATTGGAATCTTGCCAGGCTTAGACCCTTCAATTAATGTAAGTGATTTAAGTATGTACTTTAAATTAAGAAAGGGAAGTGCTGCGTATAATCTTACTATTGGAGTTATGAGCGACACTGCAATTGTTAGTACATTTGATTCAATTGCGAACTTCTCCCCTTCTGCTACAAGCTCATGGGAAAATTTCTCAGTTGATTTCGCTTCTTATACAGGAACAGGTCAATACATAGCATTTAGATGTGATGGATATGGTGGATATAATGGAATGTTTGTAGATGACCTTGTACTTATGACTACTCCTTCTTGTAATATTCCTACAGGCTTAACAAGACTTGCATCTACTACAAATTCTATGACATTTGATTGGGATAGTATTGATGATGCAAACTGTCTCGGATGGTTAATTGATTACAAACTTTATGAAGATGAAAACTGGCAATCAGAATTTGCAGCAACTCATCCTCACACTCTTTCAAATCTTAACCCTAATAATGTTTATAATATTAGATTAAGAGCTATATGTACAAGTGGAGATACAACATTCCATTCAAATGTTCTTAATTATGGAATGCCTTGCGAACCAATAAGTATTTTCCCTTGGGAAGAAGGCTTTGAGGATTCATGGTGGGTAGGAGACGGTTTAGGTGGAACTGCTGATTCAAGACCATGGTGTTGGATTAATATCAATGGAGGAACTCAAGCTAATGGCGTATGGCGTAAAACCACTTCTTCTTCTTACGTTAGAACAGGAACTGGTGCATTACAAATGTATAGTGGATCAACTTCTGCTGGAGATTGTAATGATTGGTTTATCACTCCAGTTATGACACTTACAGGGAATGAAAGACTTCAGTTCTGGGCAAAAGGTTATTCATCGTATACTGATGAATTAAATATTCAAATATTTGATGTTACAACTAATGGAGCTATGACCTCAGCAGCCGATACAAGTTTATTTACTGTTGTTATGCCTGATGTTATAGTTCCAGCTTCGGATTGGACTCCATACGAGGTAAGTTTAACCCAATTTATTGGTGATTATCAAATAGCATTTGTTAGAAATACAACTGGTGGATATTATTTGAATATAGATGATATCTCTGTTTCTCCTATGCCACAATGTGCAGGACCTTCTGCTGTTTCTTTCAGCAATATAACAGCAAATTCTGCCGATGTTAATTGGATTCCAGCTAACACAACCGATTTTGCTTGGTGGGTATATTATAGAGCTACTGGAACCACTACTTGGGATTCAATTTATGCGATAACTTATCCAGTAAATATTACCAATCTAACTGGAGATACTGAATATGAAGTTGAGATACGTACCGATTGTGGTTATCAATTATCTCCTCCTTCATTCACTATGACATTTACAACAGCATGTGCACCTATTTCTACTTTCCCTCATTTAGAAAGCTTTGATACTTATGGAACAGGGACTAGTGTATATCCTTCATGTTGGCAAAAAATAAATACTTATTCGTCTGACAGACCTTATATAAGTACTACTAATTACAGCGCTCCAGGTTCAATGTATTTCTACGCAAGTTCTGGAACATTTAATATAGGTTCTGTGGAATTAGCTCCATGGGTTGGTATTGATTCATTGCGTATGAAACTCCAATTAAGAGTTGGAGTTACAGCTTCTAAATGTATTGTTGGAGTAATGAGCGATGCTAATGATGCAACAACCTTCGTTGGAGTTGACACTCTTAGTATGTCTGCACTAAGCACTTGGCAAGAGTTTGAAATATTCTTCACAAACTATACTGGAACAGGAAAGCATATAGCATTTAAATCAGAATATGCAACTGATTATAATAGTTTCTATATCGACGATTTAGTAATTGATTATATTCCTGCTTGTGCTAAGCCTTTGTATTTAAATGTTAGCAATACTACTGCTACTTCTACCGATATTTCTTGGACTCCTGGAAACCAAAATAGTAATTCATGGTGGTTGTATTGGAGAAATAAAATGACTAACGTATTAGATTCTGCTTATGTAAGTGGTATGACTACTCACAATATTATTAATTTAAATCCAAGTACTGAGTATGAGTATTACTTAAAAACTGATTGTTTAACTGAGTTCTCAGAGATATCAAGTGTTATGTCATTTACTACTCCATGCTTACCAATATCTACATTCCCATATACTGAGAATTTCGATACTTATGGAGGTGCAACAAGTGATTTATATCCAAATTGCTGGATGAAAATAACAACATATTCTACTTATCCATATTTAAACTCTACAAATTATAGTCCACCTGCTTCATTGTATTTCTATGCAACAACAGGTAATTATAATATTGCAATACTTCCTGCAATTGATCCTTCAGTAGGAATGGATTCACTAATGGTTTCTTTCTATTTAAGAAATGGTAGTGCTACTTCTGTTGCTGAAGTTGGGGTTATGGATGACGTGAATGACCCTTCAACATTTACTCCTATTGCAACTCTTGCTTCTTCTACAACTACTACTTTTGAAAAGTTTGATGTATTTTTAGCGGCTTATACTGGTACAGGAAGATATATAGCATTTAGATCTCTATATACAACTGCAACTAATTATTTCCGTATCGATGATTTAGTAATTGACTATATTCCAACATGTCCTAAGCCAGTTAATCAAGTAGCAAATAATATTACTACTAATTCTGCAGAGATAAGTTGGACAAGTACAAGTCAAGCGACTACATCTTGGTGGTTGTATTGGAAAGAAACTACTGCAAGTAATTTCGATTCAGTATTAGTTACTAATGATACTCTATATAATTTAAGCAATTTGAATAG
>JALOAG010000057.1 GCA_023228875.1 Bacteroidia bacterium
AAGAGAGATGACTTAATAGGGCGTTTGATAGATACTAAATATAATATGACACATATTAGACTCCCTGCTTTGTACGACGGGTTAGACGCTTATGGAAGTCCGGAATCACATCAAAAAGAAATTGACACTCCACTATGGGATGAGTTTGGATATGATTATTACGACGAAATACGACGTTCAAATGAGTACACGTGGCAGAGCTTATATCAAGGTTTACCAATTTCACGTGGAAATGCTATATTCAAAGATGTAACATTCTATAATTCTTTGCCGTCTGAATATAAAGTACAAATCGGTGTGGATTTGGCATACTCAGAACGTACCAAAAGTGATTATTCCGTTGCCGTCGTAATTGCAGTAGCTAATCAGAAGTATTATATATTAGATGTCATAAGGTGGCAAAAAGAATTTAACTACTCAATTGATATACTGCAAAACCTTTATAACAAGTATGTAAGTAAAATTGCAATGGAAAATAACGGAGTTCAAAAAGCTATTTGTGATATGGTTGAATCTAAGTTAGGTTATAACCGTATAAAACGGATTAATCCGACACAGGACAAAGTAGCACGTGCAACAGATTTTAGCAGTCAATGGAATTTAGGTAATGTCTTAGTTCCAAACCCTGAAATATATCCAAACAATTGGTTAAGTGATTACATAGAAGAAATGCAGAGTTTTACAGGTATTAAAGATAAACACGATGACCAAGTTGACGCTTCTGTTTATGCTTTTATGAATAAAGGAATTGAGTTGGGTGATATGATTATGATATAAATTAGTTTACAATAAAATATTTATTGTTATTTTCGTGTTAGAAAAAAAAATGAGTACGAAAAATGAATAAAGTTCAAAGATTTTTAGCTGAAAAGATAAGTGGGATAGACGTCGATAACTTGCTAAACAAACAGCAAGTAAATGAATTATTAGAGAAAAAAGAAAACGACTTAGCACAGTATTTAACAACTATAAGCTCGTTTAATAATCTTTTTAGTAGTGTAATGATAGACAATCCCAAAAAAGTCAAAATTTTCGGCGGTTGGGTCTTTGCGTGTATCAATACCACTAACAATTATGTTAGTCAATTAAATTTTTACCCTGAAAAATTAACTAATGACGGTTATGTTCCATACCCTCAAGACCATTGGATTAATTATCTGTTTAACCACGTCAATCAATTGTATTCATTCAACACTCTTAAAAGAATTATTTCAGATAGTATCCAAAGAACCGGTAAAGCATTTGTTTGGGTCCCGGCAGAAAAATTGCCTTATGCAATGTATTTTCTTAGGACTGAAAATGTTACGATACAGACTTCAAGCGATAAAATGATAGAAAAATTCATATTCAACGGCAATGGTAAAACATTAGAGATATTACCTGAAAATATGATATACATAAAAACATTAAGTTTAGATAGATTTGAAAGCAGCTTGTTCGACGGCGTACCGGTTAAGATAAATGCCGCTATGGACACGATATTAACTGCAGGGGAAAAAAAGATATTTGCACGTGATTATATGACACGTGAAGGTTCAGAGCCTTATATCTTAAAAGCTACGCAGGAATTTGACACGACACAGTTGAGCAACTTCCTCGAAAATGTTCGCAACAAAGTACCGGAAGCATTTAGACCAAAAACTTATATTCCTTTTGGAATGGATATTGCAAACTTAACAGCCGGTACAAATGCGACAACGGCAAATGATGTCAATTACTCTGAAATGGTGGACGAAATATGTGCTATTATGGGTGTTGCTAAGGATATGATTTTAGGCAAATTACTTAGTCGCACAACATCAATAACAGTTAAAGAAATGTATTATGAGGGTACTGTATATCCTTATGCCGAAATGATTAAAGAAGAATTTACAAAACACTTTAAACAATACGAACCAGACTTTGAACTCAATTACGATAAATACAGTTTATTAGACCCTGAATTTGAATTAAAACAGAATGAATCAGATTTTGATAGGGGTATCAAATCACAGAATGAAATCCGTTTGGAGCGTGGATACGCAGAAATTGAGAACGGTGATATAAGGCTAATCAAAACCGGTTACACGAAGTTAGAGGACGTTCACAATCCGCCCGCAATTGATACGGGACTTACATTTGACGAAAACACATCATTACAAGAAATAGAATTGATGTTAAAAAAAAAATCTATTATGAGTAATACAGACGAACTTGTAAAAAAACTATATTGGAAAGCGTTAAATACTTTCAATAATAAGTATGAATTGCAATATATTAAAATCATTAGTGATACATTCTTAGACTTACAAGAAGAAATATTAGACAATAACAATCTAAGTAAGTGTTATGACAATATCCCTACTATTGAAGTTACAACGTTCCCGTCACGCAAATTAAAACGTGTTACGCAAGTTGAAAACATTAAGTTATTTGACTTAGAAAAATGGGTTAAGATTTTAACATTGAATACTAATCCAATAACAAGTAAATTTATTAAAGCGGTTTTTAGGCGTTCTGCTAAAGATATAAACGAATCTATTGTACTTACCGATTATGAAAAACAAATAGCTAAATTAAGTAAAAATACAACAGATAAAATTACGACATCATTAGGCACGATTGAGCAAGAGCTTCAAAGAGAAATTGCCAAAATAGTTGAAATTAACCCAACGGCTTCTAAACAAGAACTATTAGATATATTCAAAGAAAAATTAAGTTATAAATTCAAAGACGTGTTTAGTGAAAGCCGCTCTAAACTAATTGCACAAACTACCACTACTTATACAAGCGGTCAAGGTCAAAAGTTGGTATGGAACTCAAAAGGATATGCTTTTATGTGGTTAACTCAAAGAGACGGCGTTGTAAGACCATCGCATGATGCAATGGATGGTACTTTGGCAGGTGAAGACGGTTTATTTAATGTCAATGGTGATAGAATGGAAACGCCAGGCGGTGGTTCGGTAGCAAGCGAAAATGTTAATTGTAGATGTTATGGTTTGCCGGTTAGAGTCGCAAAATGATAGAACATCAGAATTTTGTTAGTATAATAGGGGTAATCAAATCTATTCCTAATTATCACTTAAATACAGACGGTACACGGTTTCGTACTTTAGAAGTCGTAACTGAAATTCCTACAACAAATAAAGCTGGCGAAATGAGAATTAACAGGACTATTCATAACATACATTTGTGGAATAGTATTTGTGATGTTTGTAGTTATCTAAAAATTGGTGATACAGTGTCCGTGATAGGCAAACTCAAGAATAATGATGGAGGCGAACACAATGTATTAAACGTAATC
>JALOAG010000058.1 GCA_023228875.1 Bacteroidia bacterium
TACCTAAGAGTAAACAAAACTTTACTATTGGTATAAGACTTCCTTGGACTTTAGCTAGTGAAGAGAATTGGAATAAAACTCACCGCTTTGCTGGTTGGGTTTGGACAATAGGAAGTCTAATATTAATCATTACATCAATCATAGGCTTTTCTGCTTTAACTATTTTTATAGTAATTACTGCACTAATGAGCATTATCCCAATTGTCTATTCCTACATCTACTACCAAAAAGAAGAAGAGACTAAAGATAAGAGCTGACAAATGTGGAAGTAAAATTATGACAAATATGGAAGCTACACTCTAGAAACAAGCAAAATCCAAAGCAGACTCCTTTTTGGGAGATGAGAAGTTTTCTATTAAACCATAAGAGATTTTACTTTCTAATATTCGAAAGTTACTCAACTTATGGACCTACTTTCGAAAAAAGTTGGTAAATATAATATCGGAAGCAGGGACTCTTATCCTAATATTTCTCTCAGTCGTTTTGGGCGGTGTGTAGTAATTGAGAAAACTCCCTGATCAATCATCTGTTGCATCTCTGTTTCATCATCAACACTCCACACCGATATAGGAAGAAAGCGTTTTTGCGCGTAGCTTACCAGTAGTTCACTGCTCATTAAGTAGTCAATATTGATACCACAAGATTGTACTTCAATTGCTTGTTTGCAGAGGTTTTGGACAAAATTTAAATATTGATTTTCATCGGTGATAGATGGATCATAGTATGCATTTAAGAGCACTTGTGTACCAGTGAGTACTTTTCGTACTACCTCCACTTGATTGTAATCTAAGCCTGAAATAATAATTGAATCGGCCATATCAAAGTCATCAATCAATTTTTTGATTTGCAATATGCTGTTAATGTCCTTCAAATCGAGGTTCAAAACCAAGTGATAATCCCGAACCGTCTCTAGCACAGCTTCCAATGCAGTGAAAGTCTTACCGTTTTGCTTAGCAATCTTGATCACTTGTTCAAATGGATAATCCCCAATGATAAGTTTACCTTCTTTTACTGTACTTAAGAATGCGTCGTGGTGTAGCAAAGGCATTGCGTCCGAGGTGGATTGGATATCTAGTTCTATAATGTCTGCATTAGCCTTAACAGCTGCCATAACTGACGCTAGGCTGTTATGCTCACTACCCTCACTTCCGCTATGAGCAGTTACCAATGGTTTGTTTCCAACAAACATCTAATCCTCCTACTTCAAGTTCATTGAGAACCCTTCGGTCTGTTTTTTGTATACAACGTTGGAGAAAATCAGAATTGGCACTGAAGCAAAAAGCCCCACAGCCATGAGCTCTCCCCATTGGGTAGTGTATTCACCAATGTACCGAGCAATTACCACAGGCAAGGTCAATAATCGTGGACTTCGTACAAAGAGCAGTGCAAACATAAACTCGTTCCATGCGAGAATTAAGGATAAGATTGAGGTTGCAATAATTCCTGAACGTGCCAATGGAGCGACAATGAGAAGTAAGATTCGCATCGGACCTGCCCCATCGATTCTAGCTGCCTCTTCAAACTCCTTGGGTAGGGCCTTAAGAAAGCCATAAATTATCCAAATAGAGTATGGCAAAGTGTAGGTTTGAAACGCTACGATGAGACCACCAAGGGTATTAATCAGTTTGATTTTGTTAAAGACTGTAAAAAGCGGTACCGCTAGAACTATTGGGGGCAAAATCCGTACCACCAGGACCCAAATCAAAAAGATTCGATTTATATGAAACGGGAATTTGTAGCGTGCCAAAGCATACGAAGCAAAAAAAGCAATAACAATTGAAAGAGAAGTTGAAGAAACTGCTACAATCACTGTGTTGAAAAAATTCTTCCAAAGTCCTGAAGTGAGGACAGCTCGATAGTTAGCTAACGTGGGAGCCTTAGGAAAGAAACTGGGAATAGGATTAATCACCTCACGAGGATTTTTCAACGATGTATTCACAATCCAATAGATAGGAATTAATATTATCGCCAACACTATCACAAGCAGAAGTGCGAACATTATTTTATTAAAATTTCGTTTTAAGCGTTGCATCGATTACTCCTCAGTAAGTAAATTACGTATATAAAACAGTGCTAAGAAACCAACCACTAGGAGTGTAATGACTGAGGCGGCACTTGCACGTCCAAAGTTAAAGAATGTGAACCCTTCTCGATAAATAAAGAATGAGAGAGTCTGAGTCGAGTTGACTGGACCTCCACCAGTGAGAGCATAAACTTTATCAAAGAGTCTAAAAGTATCGAGGGTTCGTAGCATAAGAACTAAGATAATCTGACTCCAGAGAATTGGGAGGGTAATTCTCATATTAATCTGACTACCTCTTGCTCCATCAATCTGGGCAGCTTCAAATACGTCAGAGGGAATCGATCCAATACCAGCTTGGATGATAAGAAAGGCAAAGGGGGTCCATTGCCAAATATCGACTAGAATAATTGAGAAAAGTGCAACACGTTGGTCAGTGAGCCATCCTACTGGTTGTGCCCCTATCTTTGTGAGAACAAAGTTAAAGAGCCCAATCTCAAAGTGATAAAAAATTTGCCAAACAGCACAGATGACCATCGTGGAGATAATCATCGGAAAGATTATAATGAGATTGGCAACTCTCTTACCCCAAAACCGCCTCTGAAGCAAAAATGCCAACAAAACCCCTAGTATCACCTCACTAAAACTAGCGACAAGGGTGAAAATAAGGGTATTTAAGAATGAACGCTGAAAGAGTTCTTCTTTTATAATCTGAGTATAATTGGCAAGCCCTACGAATGAACGAACATTTGTAACAAAGTGGTATTTGAAAAAAGAATCATACAAAATTGTAGTGATTGGATAGATAGTGAGAAATAAAATCACCAACAATGCTGGGGCAAAAATCATATAATAAAAGGAACTGTACACAATTCGTTCCTTGGTTCTCATACTAGGGCCTCCTTAGCTGCTAAATAAGAGGTCTTGGGGCCCCTTTAGGCCCCAAAACCTAAACAGATATTATCGTCCAATTATTTCTACAACGCGTTGTTGAATTTGCTCCAATGCTGCTTTTGCACTAAGGTTACCTACCAAGGCTCTTTGTAGGTAATC
Organism: Bacteroidia bacterium; assembly: GCA_023228875.1. Classification (NCBI taxonomy): domain Bacteria; kingdom Pseudomonadati; phylum Bacteroidota; class Bacteroidia; species Bacteroidia bacterium. Next base: position 3,074 of record JALOAG010000058.1, read on the forward strand.
ACCGAAGACCGATTCAATTTCAGCCCAGTAATTGGTCCGAGGACGAATAGAACCAGAAATTTGCCCATCCAACTGTGCAGGATACCATGGGTACTCAGCAACTAATGCTGGGATTTTGTGGACGCTGTGACGTGTTGGTGGAACACCGTTTTTCTCGG
>JALOAG010000059.1 GCA_023228875.1 Bacteroidia bacterium
AAATTTATTAACCTCCTATACAAAGATTTTATAACTAAGAAAAACACATTTTATTAAAATCATTATTTAATAATATTGTCTTCTTTATAAATTATTGAAAACTTCGTAAATTTTACTCACTCTAATTAGAGATGGTAACCTACTTTTGCTGTTCAATTGTTGTAAGTTAAACCAATATTCAAACGTTGAAATGAACACAAACAACAAATAACACACATTTTACGTCATATCTACCATAAAAAAAGTTTGTTCAAACAATTTTTTGGTTAATTGAACAATATCACATGAATAAACACCTGTCAAATAGATAAAAATATATTTTAAAGCTTCTTTCTAAAAGTAGGATATTAAAAGTATGGGCTTAACAACCTGAAGGAATTTTGAATTCTGTAGTGCAAACCATTAATAGGTAACTTAAATAACAAACTTTTAAAATTTACTCTCTATCGATTAATTTATCTGATTAAAACATTTTTTCTACAAAACCTACTTAATTGACACTTTAATTTTGATTGCTGATAATAGTGGGTAATGTAGTGCTACTCTTGGCAACATAATAAGGTAAAGGGTGTAAAATTAGTGTTATCAATCGAAAATGCAAAACAAATAGTTGATGAAATAATGGTTCCAGCAGCTCTGGCAGCTGGAGACCTTTTAAAAAAAGAGTTTTATAAAAGAGATTTCGCAATAAATCAAAAGTCGGGACAAAGTGATTTAGTAACAGAGATTGATTTAAAATCTTCAAACCTCATAAATTCAATTTTAAAAGGGATGGCACCAAATATCCCCATCATTGATGAAGAGGATGAAGTTATAACCAAATTTGATAATATTGAATTGGCCTTCATTGTTGATCCCCTTGATGGAACTTTAAACTTTGTTCATGGGTTAACAGAGTTCACCGTCTCATTGGGCTTAGTTTATAAAGGAAAACCTCTAGCTGGGGTTGTCTATCATCCAGTTCTAGAAGACCTATTTAGTGGTGTTGATAAACTTGGTTCTTGGAAAAATGGGAAAGAGATTAAAGTTGGAGATGAAAAGAGCTTAAGTGAATGTTTAGTAGGCAGTGGAGTTCCTTACGATCCAAATATAAGAGAAAGTAGTTTTATTAAACCTTTTCAACTTTTAATGAACAAGGTTAGAGAAATAAGATTGCTAGGTAGTGCTGCCTTAGCTTTGTGTTATGTAGCCTCAGGTCAATTATCAGGATTTTATGAATATGATTTAAGCCCATGGGATGTAGCTGGAGCTACTGCTATTATTTTAGGTGCAGGGGGATCTGTCCTACCAATTAAAGATAACACCAGTTTCATTTTTGATGGAACAATTGTAGCTGGAAATAGTATAATTGCTCCACTTCTTAAAAGGGAACTAAATATTTAATTACCTTTAGTTTAGCTTAAATGCACTTTCCATTTGATCTATCTCGTACTCTTTGAGCTTTAGTGAGGAAGCTATATTTCGCCAACCACTTATTCTATCTAACATCTCATCTTTGATTAAATGTGCCTCTTTATTATTAACTCTAAAATGGTGCGCCTGGCTTAATATTAGTTCAAAATCTAAACTACGGTTTATTTCATCAATTGCTAAACTCAATGATTTACCTCTTGGATCGGGATTTAAATCAAATGCTGGTGAGAGTTTCCAACCACTACCATTTAATATAAAACCATGGTTTCTCAAATGATCATCCGTATTTGAAATAGCAATATTAAACAAAATCCTACGGAAAAGCTGATTTAAATCAGCAATAACATGACTACCAAATTGAAGGATAAACTCAACTATTTCGAGGTAGCTTGCATCACTATCCCAATCTTTTCTACCAAGCAGACTTAAAGCTGATGTGTAATGAAGCCTTCCCCCTTTCTCAATTCTATCAAATCTCTGACTCAGAAAAGTACTTCCTTGATCTGTAAATGAATAAATTTGTGTTTTTGGAACTTCAATACCGCACATTTGTGCCAACGTGTGAGCAACTTTTTCCCATGCCCCAATATTGGCAAAGTCTTTCATTGATGGGAACTTTGCTATCCAAAGAACCCCCTTTTCATCAATGACAGAAGCTTTCGGGCGAGCTCCTCCTAAAGAGGACCCAGGATGTATTAATTTTAATAACCATTTTTCTTCTTCACTATTATCCTCTAAACGCAAGCTCCAATTTTCCAATTCTCGTAATCTAGCTAAAGGGGGTATGGCAAAATTATCTCCTTCAGAGAGAAATTGAGAAGACCCAATCTCTTTAAATCTTAAAGCTCCGCTTCTTACAAAATCGTTTACTCCTAACAAAAAGTCAGACTCTTGAAGATGTTGAACACTTCTGTTTTCCTTTTTTGCTAAAATAGATTCCTTTCTCTTCATCAGAGTTCGCCCCCACCTATCAGGGGCTGAATCAAAAAATAATCCAAACCATCCTTTTTCAGCTTTAGGGAATTGCTGCCCCCTAAAAGGGTATATGTCTGGGTCTAAATGGTATTTGTTTTCATAGTGTTCAAGCCAATACTCATCATATGAAAAAGCAATGATTTCCTCATTCCCCTTTTTATCAATGTGTAACTTTCCAATCAAAGTGTCTACAACGAACTCAGGCCAAGATGCATAAACTTCAATCTCTTTTTTCATTTAAGTATCCCGTCTCGCCCTTTTTTTTGTTGTAAGATTTAAATCTTGCATTCTTTTGCCTAGAACATCATCTTTGGCTACTAGCAACAGGTCATCTGCTAAGTTTAAAGCTAAAAGAACTTTTGCATAGGATCCAAAAGCAACATTGGGTGATCCCTTTTCAATAGACCATAAAGTTGACCTACTAATACCTGCCCTTTCTGCAACTAAATTTACTGGCAAGTTTCTTCTTAGCCTTGCCAAAGCTATCTGTTCTCCCATCTTCTCCATTTTTCTTCTAAGAGATGGGAGGATATCACTTTGATCTCTTATCATACTTATAAGGTATATCAGATATAGCTATGAGTCAATTTAATGTTTATGATTATGAACAAAATAAGCATTTTGTTTACAATCTTTAACATTATTCACATAGAGAAGACTTTTCCATTTCCTTTGGTTGAGTTGGGATGGTTTTAATTTTAAAGATAAAGTAGTAGTACATAAATAAAATTATAAAGCCAATAACTATTCTAACGTGGATAATTTTTACTAAGTAGGCAGAGAATAAAAGCACTGTGGTAGCTAAGCTTA
>JALOAG010000060.1 GCA_023228875.1 Bacteroidia bacterium
GTGCCCATTTGGAGATACTTAGGGAACTCTCTACAGATAATATAACAGCCAATAACTTTAAGGAGCTGCATCAGGCTTGGGAGAAAGCTCTGGATATACAGGTACTTAATAATAAGTTTTATACTGAAATTGCCAAGCATTATTATGCCTTAGTTAATCACAAAGACTTTAGAATGCCCAGTGATGATTTTGATGAACAAGAGAAAAAAGAAAATTTCGTTGTCAGATTGATCGGGCGTATCATATTTTGCTGGTTCTTGAACAAGAAAAAAGCCAAAGACGGCTTGCCATTGATACCAGATTATGTTTTGGACCGTGAGACTGTTAAAAAAGGCAACTATTATAAAGATATTTTAGAAAAACTGTTTTTTGAAGCTATGAATAAAGAATTAAAGAGTAGGACTGTTCGCTCTGAAATGTGGGACAGTATTCCATTTCTCAATGGTGGGTTATTTGATCCAAACCAACACCATGACTGTTATAACAATGGAGAAAGGAATGATAGCTTAAATCTGCCTGATGGATGGTTTATTGGTTTTTATGAGTTTTTATCTGGTTTCATCTTTACTATAGATGAGAATACTCCGCTTATTGTTGAACTGTCAGTTGACCCTGAGATGTTAGGTCGTATATTTGAAAACCTTTTAGGTGAAATAAACCCGGAAACAAATAAATCTGCACGAAAATCAACAGGTTCGTTTTATACTCCACGAGAAATAGTCGATTATATGGTTGATATATCATTAAAAGCCTATTTGCAAAGTAAACTTGAGATTACAGATGAAAAATTAGACGATTTATTTGATTATAACAAAACAGATTTTAAACTAAGCAAGGAGAAGAAAAACGATATTTTAGACGCCTTAATGAGCGTAAAAATACTTGATCCTGCCTGTGGGTCAGGTGCCTATCCTATGGGTATATTACAGAGGATGTTTTTTATTATGCAAAAATTAGATCCCAAATCTGAGTATTGGTTAAAAACTCAAATTGAAGAACCAAATCTCAGAAATCAGATAACAGACAATATTGAAAATGAAAACATAAACTATTTTCGTAAGCTTTCTATTATACAAAACTGCATCTATGGAATAGATATTCAACAGATGGCTACTGATATTTCTAAGCTTAGATTTTTCCTCACATTGGTAATTGAAGATAAACTTAATCAGAAAGATAATAGGGGCATAACTCCATTACCTAATCTGATGTTTAAGTTTATTACTGCTAATACCTTAGTTGATTTAGGTTTAAACAGACAAGATAAATTTATGACAAATATAATGAAAAAATACAAGCAAATTATAAAAGACTCATATAATGCACGAACACTGGAAGAAAAAAAACAAATAGAAGATAGATTTGGACAGATTAAAGGTGAATTATTGGAATCTTTAAACTACCAAGGAAAACAAATAACTTTATTTGGAGAAGAAAAAACAAAAGATACAAAAGTCGACGATACGATTCGAAAATTGATATCCTATAATCCTTTTCGTGACAACAATTATTTTTGGTTTGATCCAATGATTATGCTTGGTGTATTTGATGGGTTTGATTTAGTGATTGGCAACCCGCCATATGTCCAGCTGCAAGATATGGATCCAGGTAATACAAAAGAGCTCGAAGCCATGGTTTTTAAAACTTATGCTCCAAAAGGCGATTTATATTGTCTTTTTTATGAAAAAGGAATAAATATGCTCAAAGAAGAAGGCCACCTTTGCTTTATAACTTCTAACAAATGGATGAGAGCAGATTATGGTAAAAAATTAAGAGCATACTTTGCAAAATTGAATCCAAAGCTTTTAATAGATTTGAGATCAGGAGTATTTAAATCAGCGACAGTTGACACAAATATACTCTTAATTGAAAAAACTGATAATAAACAAATTCTAAAGGCATTGACTTATAAAAACAAAGGAGTTTCACTTTCGGAAAGTGTTAAAAATCATTCAATTATACTAACTAATTTGTCTGAGGTAGGTTGGTCAATAGTAGATAAAAATGAAAAAAAACTAAAGGAAAAGATTGATACAATCGGGAAACCACTAAAAGATTGGAATGTGAATATTTATTATGGTATTAAAACAGGTAAAGACAAGGCATTTATTATTGATAACAAAACGAAAGATAGACTATGTCAAGAAGATCCTACATCTGCAGAAATAATTAAACCTTATCTTCGTGGTAAAGACATTTCAAGATACAAATATAAATGGGGTGAGCAATGGCTTTTGGTAACAGGTAAAAGTTTAAATATACCAAATCTCTACCCTGCTATTTTTAATTATTTGAAAAAATATGAAAAGGTCGCAAAAGCAAGAGCAGATCAAGGTGACAATTGGTGGAACCTTAGGACATGCACTTACTATGACGCCTTTGATAAAAAAAAGTTAATATGGGCTGAGACATCTAGTGAACTTAGGTTTTGTATTGATAAAGAAAAGTATTATGTTAACAAAACATGCTTTATAGTAACAGGATCAAACTTAGAATATATATGTGGAATCATTAACTCAAAGCTAATAGACAATATTTTCAGAAATCAAATAGCTAATACACTTGGGGAAAAAACAGTCCAAGCATCAAAAATCTATGTAGAACGAATTCCCATTCCTCCCATCACTCCATCAAATCAATACATCGCAAATGAAATCGAGCAATTAGTCAGTGAGATTATCAAGAAAAAAAAGGATGATGAAGATACTTTGGCATTAGAGGCACGTATTGACGACTTAGTTTGTGAGCTTTATGAGTTGACAGAAGAGGAAAAAGAATTGGTAATGCGAGAAAAAGTTAATGAGGAATCAGAAGAGGGTAGTTGTGAAGAAAAATGAGGATATGGTAGTAAGCGATACGAATAATAAAGAAAAACTTCGGCGACATTTATACCGCATATTAAACCAAAATCCCATTTTGGATTATTAACTCGTATGTACAAGTCTCCCGACTTGTACACCAAGATGATATATATTTCTGCGAAATTTATAATTGAATTGTTTTTTTAGATGGATGGTGAAGGGTAGTTTTTGGAGTACAAGCTGGAAGCTTGTACATACGGGGTTTGACTGGTCGGTTAATGATTGGTCTTGTTGTACA
>JALOAG010000061.1 GCA_023228875.1 Bacteroidia bacterium
ACAAGCAGTCGGTATGGCATTTGAAAGTCGACTGTGGACTGCATTTCCATTAATACATAAAAGATAACATCCTGCTCACTTAACTTTACCCAATAAACAAGGTCAGCTTCCTTATCTTTGAAATCCTGCAGTATAAAAGACTTATCTACCCTTGTTATATTGCTCTCTTCAATCTTTTCAACCCAACCTTGTTTCACAAAACTTCTCAATAGCTCAACAAATATTTTTTTTGCTGATAATAAATATTTGCCGACTAGGTAGGAGGAATTGCTTCCTCTTTCCCGTCTAAGAACCGTACGTGAAAGTTTCCTTTCATACGGCTCAAGCCTCTAAAAGCATTCTCTGGTTTGAGAAATGCCAACCACTTCAAGTTCATTTTTCTATTGGTGTGTACGAGTTACACCACTTATGTGTCATAATTATATTGCTAGGTTTCCATTCTATGTTTTCTGTGCCAGGTTTTTTAATGATGTCTCTCTCCTCTGCAATATCCATCATTGTACCGCAAATTCCGCATTTTCCCTTTTGGTTCTTCCATACTTGCTTTAGTGTTCCTGATAGTTTCCTTGCTCCTAACGTGAATTTTCTTTTTGCGAAATATTCTACATCAATGTATGGGTTTTGCGATGTTTTAAGTGGGATATGCCTTATAATTTTCTTATCACTCATTAGTTTTAACTTTGCCGTATCCTTGAACACCCATTTTCTGTTGTTCTCAATCTTCCAGTATCGTTCCTTTATCCACTTCTTGCCTTTGTTTGGATGTCTCCTTGTAGCCCATTTCCATAGCATCTGAAATATTAAGGAATCAATCTTCTGAAATACACGTTTAGACACAGATATTTGATGGTAGTTACTCCATCCTGTAATTATTTGATTGAGTTTTAATATCAGAGAATCTTGGGATGATGCTTTATTTTCTTTAATAACATCACTTAACCTTCTGACAATTCGTTGTACTGATTTATTGGATGGTTTAATTATTAGCTTGTGTTTATATTTCTTTATGTTCCATCCTAAAAAATCAAATCCTTCTTGAATGTTAGTAATGAGTGTTTTTTCATCAGATAGCTCCAAACCTCTTTCAATCAGGTATTTCTTAACCATATCTTTTATTTTCTCTATTGTTTCTTTATTATCGGCTGTTACAATAAAATCGTCAGCATATCTAATGAAGTTTACCTTTCGGCTTTTCCTGCACTTTGCTTCTGGACAGTATCTTATTCCAAATGTGCTTTGAATGTGTTTTTCCAGTCCATCTAATACCGCATTCGATAAACATGCACTTATTGCACCACCTTGGGGTGTTCCAGCCTTTGTTGGAAACAACTTCTTGTTAAGTACATAACCTGATTTAAGAAATTTCTCAAGTATTTGTTTGTCCATAGGTATGTTATCCAAAAGCCACTGGTGTGATATATTGTCAAAACAGCCTTTTATATCTCCTTCAAGAATCCATTGGGCGCAGTTCCTTCGTGATAGAATTATGAATATTTGTTCTCTTGCGTCTGCACAACTTCTACCTTTTCGAAATCCATACGAATTTCTGTCCGCTGTAGTTTCGATTACTGGGTCTAATGCTTTAACATGCAATGTTTGCATTGCCCTGTCCTTCATAGTAGGTATTCCCAATGGTCTTAATTTCCCATTTGCTTTCTTTATATGGACCCTTCTCAATGGTTTGGGTGTGTATGAGTTATTACTATTGAGTGATTCTATACCTTCGAACTTGCTTTCATCTGTTTCCCACTTAATGTTGTCTATTCCTGGAGTTTTCTTGCCTTTATTGGTAGTTACTTTTTTAACCGCCAACAGTTTTGCATAGTATGAATGTATTAGCATTCTTTGTAACTCACGGACCAATTTCATGTTTCCTCTTTGAGTGGCTTTTGCAATCCTTGATTGTATTTTATTAACATATCGCCCTGCTCTTTCCCAGTTGATTTCCCTCCAGGAGTTTGCAGGTTGTTTTCCGTCTAAGTTCGCAGTCCGTTTATTCAACAGTATTCACATTCTCCCTTATTCATAAAACACTTTCTTTCTTGCAAATAGAGACCATGATGCAAGTCAGCACCCTTTCGGACTACTCATTTGAGCTATATCCTCCATTACAGAGAATCTTTCGCTTTTTGCATCCTCCTATACCCTCTGCATTGTCTATATGACATACATAGGGCTTACCTTGTTCTAAATTAGAGCCAATTCAACATGCCTTAGAACCCACCTATAGCCCGAGGGAAGCTTTGACCATTTTTACACCCTGCGGATACAAACATTGTGTACGTTCCCTTTACCGTTTTGGTTCAAGCGTATCAACCTTATTTCGCTTGTTCGACATAACGAGCCTTACGGTGGTTTGATTAGTCTGTTCATAGCACAATATTTATACTTGCAACTCACAGAGTTAAGATTACCCTGTTTTGTTGCTTTGTCACAATAGCTTGATACCCTATTGTTGCCAGTAGTGCACCCATTGGTAGTATTATCCCAAATGGTGAGGATAGTCCAAAAGTTCTTCCGAACTTAGACAGCCTCTAACTTAGCTTTCAAGTCGCAGATACCCTTTATCGTGTTTTTTGTTTAAAACTTCGTATGTATCTTGTGATTCCCTTAACCATAGATGCTCCAACCACATCACATCCTAATAAAATAATTTTAACACATCTTATATCAAAATTATATATCAAACATTTGTTCGGGTCAAGGAAAATATGAAGCGGAGGGAATATCATTTTATTACTTTAGGTTACAGTTCACAGGCAATGTCATTTAGTTAGCACGTAATAACATACGGTTAGATTCTTTTTAATGAGGGGTCTAACCACTTTTTTTCTCAAATTTTTTTTATAAAAATCTAAATTAGCACTTGACAAAAATTCAAAATTATGCGGCCACACTCGCTAAAGCGAGTGTGGCCCTTGAATTAAGAAGGTATTTTACTTTAATTCAAGGAGGCACAAACTTATGTTACACGAAAAAATCAAATCACTATTTTCATCTGCTGTTAAAAGCATTGCATCCAACATTGCTCAATACACAGTCAATCCAGGCAAGGATCTTGTTCGGCGTAATAAACTTCCCGCAGATAAGC
>JALOAG010000062.1 GCA_023228875.1 Bacteroidia bacterium
AGGCACACGGGTTTGGCAAAAGTGGCGGTTCATTGTTACGCAGACACATTTGTGGTTAATCAAACATTCGTTCTCCGCATCAACATTTGTGCTAAAAATCCCCGCCTTCGGCAATACCCAAACCGTTAGCAGCAACTCCGAAAAAACACCTCCGAACAAAATTACCCGTCTATAGAAAATTAAATTTGAAAAAAAAATCAACAGAATAGTTCTACAATTAAAATCTATATTGTAATATTGCAATATAGAAATAATCAAAACAATAAAAATGAAAAACGATTATACGGAAAGTCAGCAAGAAATAGCAACCTTGTTTAAAGCCTTAGGACATCCAGCACGAGTGGCTATTATGGAACATCTACTAAAAATTAACGCCTGCATTGTTGGCGATATAGTTGACGAACTACCATTGGCACAGCCAACTGTTTCGCAACACTTGAAAGAATTGAAAAACGCTGGCTTAATCAAAGGAAATATTGAAGGAAATACGATTTGTTATTGTGTGAATGAAAAAGGGATTGAAAAATTAAGCAATTATTTTTCAGGTTTTCACTCCAAATTAAATAAGCAAGAAAATAAATGTTGTTAAATCAAAAATATAAGAACAATGAACAATAACGAACAAATTAAAGAAACGGTTAAGCAAAAATACAGTGAAATTGCTTTGCAGGACAATGAAACAAATGCTACTTCTTGTTGTGGCAGTGGCGGTTGTAGCACAGAAGTATATAACATTATGAGTGACGAATACGAACACTTAGACGGTTACAATCCCGATGCGGATTTGAAATTAGGATGCGGATTGCCGACTAAATTTGCTAAAATTAAAAAGGGCGATACCGTTGTGGATTTGGGAAGCGGTGCAGGAAATGACTGTTTTGTAGCAAGACACGAAACAGATGAAACAGGAAAAGTTATCGGAATTGATTTTACCGAAGCAATGATAGAAAAGGCAAGAACGAATGCCGAAAAACTAAATTTCAATAATGTAGAGTTCCGATTGGGGGACATTGAAAAAATTCCTATTACCGCTAATGTTGCTGACGTGGTGGTAAGCAATTGTGTAATGAACCTGGTACCTGACAAGCCAAAAGCATTTGGCGAAGTTTACCGTATATTAAAGCCGGGTGGACATTTCAGTATTTCGGATATTGTCCTTACCGGAGATTTACCTGAAAAAATTAAAAATGCAGCAGAAATGTATGCCGGATGCGTGGCAAGTGCTATTCGGAAAGAAGATTACTTACAAATAATTAAAGATGCAGGATTTCAAAACATCACGCTACAAAAAGAAAAAACCATTATTGTACCCAATGATATTTTAAAAAATTATTTAACAGAAGAAGAAATAGCAATTTACAATTCAAAGCCAAATATCATTTTCAGTATCACTGTATATGGAGAAAAGCAAGGAAATTGCTGTTCGTCTGAAACTAAATGCTGTTAATTCTATGAATATTAAAATGAAATTTTTAGACCGTTATCTGACGGTCTGGATATTTTTAGCAATGATACTTGGTTTAGGGTTAGGCTATCTTTTTCCTACTATTTCAGAAAGTATGAATAAATTCTCTATTGGAACGACCAATATTCCATTAGCAATAGGGTTAATTTTAATGATGTACCCGCCCTTAGCAAAAGTAGATTACAGTTTACTGCCCAAAGTAATGCAAGACAAAAAAGCGATTGCAGCTTCATTAATCTTAAATTGGATTATAGGTACGGTCTTAATGTTTGGTTTGGCAGTTTTGTTTTTAAGAAACGAACCCGAATATATGACTGGGCTTATTTTAATAGGTTTAGCTAGATGTATTGCAATGGTCATTGTTTGGAGTGATTTAGCCAAAGCAAACAGAGAATATACCGCCTTATTGGTTGCTTTGAACAGTATTTTTCAAATTGTATCTTACAGCTTCTTTGTTTGGTTGTTCATCAAAGTTTTACCCAACTATTTAGGTTTGGGTAATTTTGATGTAAGTGTTTCAATGCGAGATGTAACAGAAAGTGTATTGATTTACTTAGGAATACCATTTACCGCAGGATTTCTTGGTCGTTATTTCTTGATAAAGAAAAAAGGAGAAACTTGGTATAATCATAAATTTATCCCAAAAATATCTCCTATTACCTTAATCGCACTTTTAGCAACCATTGTTTTAATGTTCAGTTTAAAAGGGAATCAAATTATTGAATTGCCGTTGGATGTAATAAAAATTGCCATACCGCTTATTCTCTATTTTGTATTGATGTTTTTCATTAGCTTTTTTATTAACAAAGCAATGAAAATTCCTTACGATAAAAATGCTTCAATTGCCTTTACAGCAACAGGAAACAATTTTGAATTAGCCATTGCCGTAGCTATTGCAGTTTTTGGATTAAATTCCCCTCAAGCATTTACCGCAGTAATAGGTCCATTAGTGGAAGTACCTGTACTCATTTCTTTAGTGAATGTCAGTTTAAAATTAAAACAAAAGTATTATTCAAAATGAAAAAGAAAATCTTAGTGCTATGCACAGGTAATAGTTGCAGAAGTCAAATAGCAGAAGCATATTTACGCTATTTTGCAGGAGATAAAGCAGATATTTATAGTGCAGGAGTTGAAACTCACGGAGTAAATCCAAAAGCAATTACCACTATGAAAGAAGACGGAATTGATATATCCAGCCACACATCAAACAACATTGACGAATACAAAAACATAGATTTTGACTTTGTAATAACTGTCTGCGACAACGCTAAAGAACGATGCCCCTATTTTCCGACCAAAGCCAAGAAATTTCATCACAACTTTCCCGACCCTGTAAAAGCAATAGGAACAGACGAAGAAATCAATGAACAATTCAGAAAAGTCCGAGAAGAAATAAAGAAGTACAGTAAGGATTTTGTAGATAAAAAATTGTAAATGAAAGGAGTATGCTGATAACAGCGGTAGCTGTTGCACAACTCTCTAAAAAAAGAAAAAAACATCAAAAACGGCTTCATTAGAAGCGATTTAAGCACACTTGTTTTTTCAACTATGCTTTTTAAGTTGGTTTTTTGGGTGGTTTATATAGG
>JALOAG010000063.1 GCA_023228875.1 Bacteroidia bacterium
TAACTTAGTAAATATTGTGTCTGCAGACTTCTTTGGTATCGGATTTGTTGAGTATGCTTCCCGAATGGTTATACCGAACCTATTTTCACTCGTTGCAACCATTTCAGTGCTACTGATTTATTTTAGAAAGAGTATCCCAAAATCCTACGATGTTTCAAAATTAAGTGAACCTAAAGATGCAATTAAAGATTATAAAATGTTTCGTCTATCATGGTATGTCCTTGGTTTATTAGTAATTGGATACTTTACTAGCGAGTTTATCAATATACCTGTTTCTATTATTGCAGGAATTATTGCTATATTCTTCATTATTATGGGTAGACAAAGTTCTGCAGTAAATACTAAGAAAGCTATTAAAGGAGCACCGTGGGATATTGTGTTCTTTTCCCTCGGAATGTATGTAGTGGTATATGGATTAGGGAATGCATGGCTTACATCTGCGCTAGCAAGTATAATTCAGACTGTTGCTGATGAAGGATTATTTGTCGCTACAGTTGGAATGGGTTTCCTCGCAGCCTTCCTATCATCCGTTATGAATAATATGCCAACAGTAATGATTGACGCCTTAGCAATTGCTGAAACAAACACTTCCGGTGTATTAAGGGAAGCACTTGTTTATGCCAACGTTGTCGGTTCAGACTTAGGACCGAAGATTACACCAATTGGTTCTTTGGCAACTTTAGTGTGGCTTCATGTGTTATCCCAGAAAGGGGTCAAAATTTCATGGGGTACGTACTTTAAAACAGGTATTGTTTTAACAATTCCGATTCTTTTAATTACTTTATTAGGTCTATATTTAACGTTATTATTTTTCTAAATGTTTAAAAAAGGAGGAGCAATCTTATGACAAAAAAATCAATCTATTTCTTATGTACAGGTAATTCTTGCAGAAGCCAAATGGCAGAAGGTTGGGCAAAAAAATATCTAGGTAATGACTGGGACGTAAAAAGTGCTGGTATAGAGGCGCACGGATTAAATCCTAATGCTGTTAAGGCAATGAGTGAAGTAAGTATTGATATATCAAAACAAACGTCAGATACTATTGATTCAGAAACACTAAATAATGCGGACTTTGTTGTAACTTTATGCGGTGATGCTGCCGATAAATGTCCTCTGACACCACCACACGTAAAACGTGATCATTGGGGCTTTGATGATCCTGCAAAGGCAGTAGGAACAGAGGAAGAAAAGTGGGCTGTATTCCAACGTGTTCGTGATGAAATCGGCGAAAGAATTAAGCGCTTTGCGGATACTGGGGAATAAATATATGCTTATTTAATAATTAGGTAATTGCGAAACTCTTAAGAAAAAAGACAAAATGGTAGGTAATGATTGGTAAACACTTCCGGGCATTGCTGCTTGAGTAAAAATGAGCATAGCAAATAAACCTATGAGACTGGAAAAAACAGTTTCCGAATTATGAAATCAGAGGCTTCAAGCTGCGAATGTATTGATGACAATGAATTTTATCTGCAAGAACAACTGTTATTAACTGAGTAATACCAGCTAAGAGCAAATCAGCATGCAGAGTCTTCGCATCACGTGTCTTTCGACCGGCAACACACAAGTTATCCTTAAAGTGGTTGATGGATTTTTCCACAACAGCACGTATCTTGTAAGTATTGTCCCATTCAGGTGTCCCACGTAGAGTACCTGGATACGTTCGCAAATCTTTTTCTGGATATAAATGAATCATTCGTCCAGACGGTGAATCCGTACAAGGAGACTCACAAAAACAGTGACGACGGTACTTCCCATCGCTCCCTTTAGTCCATTTCACTTTTGGGCAGGAAAACTTAAAACGTAAGACACCGTTTTGACGCTTAGAACTACCCTCTGACTTCATAGGAAGAGTATCATCGAAGGGACAACAAGGAATCCCATCTTCGTTCACCGTGTAGTCATCGTTTTTAATCGTAGAACGCTTGTTGAGAGGAATGAAAGCTTGTGAGAAACACCTTTCCTCACCAAAATCACCCTTGAGAAGCTCCTTGTAAATTAGGACTGAATCAAAAGCAGCATCACCAATAAACGTTTTGGGATTAATCAAAGGATGCTTAGCAAAAAGGTCTTTAAGAGTAGGAATTAAAAGCTTAGCATCATGTGCAACCTTATCCTCATCAGGAGAATCCGATTTTTTATGCAACACAATATCAGGATGGGCATCAAAAAAATCCTTATTATAAAAAGCAATAGCTCTAGGAATACCAAGACCATTGGTGACAAGTCCAAACTTATAGACATAACAGAAATGTCCATTGATGAAAAGCTGTTTGACTTGAGGATTCGATTTAGCAGAAGAAGGCATAGTATTGTAAGCAGCCTTATAAGGATCGTAGCTTTTATTAAAATTCATAGCCTTAGCATAGGTCTTGAGTTGTTTAATAATACGGTTCGCATATTTAGGATTATTTTCAGTAACAAAAGCCTCGATACCTGAAGAATCAAAAATAGTCATAGCTGCTTTTGTAGGATCAATAGTATGGCAGATAGGCTCAGTGAGGTCGACAAGGCGATCAAAAACCACCTGTAAGTCAAACAAGAAATCCTGTTTAAAACGAGTGATTTTGGAAGCATCAGGCACTTTCGTAAAGCCACAGAAATCACGCAAATCCTTAGAATAACGAAGAAAGACCAACAGCAAAGAATCCGTAGGAATAGAAAAAATGCGCTGGATAATTAAAGCCCAGAGAAGAGCATGCAAAGGGTATTTACGGGAACGTCCCGTTGATGCATAGAAATGATCACGAAAAGAAGCAGGGATAATTTCATCAAGATTGATGTGTTGTTCCAGCAAAGACAAGAAAGCAGGTTTATCGTTCTCAAATTTTAATTGACAATCTGTCAAAATATCGGCCAACGAAAGCTGTTTATGTGGTAACATATAAGTACAACTCCTTTCAAGGTTGATATGCTAAAATTTTGGGTCGTACTTAAATTTTATCATAAACCGGTGAGGAGTTGTCTTGTTTTTTAGAAGTAAGAACCGTGTGGTAATGCGGTTTATGGCGTTTCGCAAATGCCTAA
>JALOAG010000064.1 GCA_023228875.1 Bacteroidia bacterium
CTGTAGTTTTGTTAGCAGGGGTAGTTCCCCAAAAATCTTTTTTGTGCATTTTGCCCAAAACCAACCCCCATATTTGTGCATTATCACAAACTGACCCGTATGTGCAATATGCACAAAAACAGTCGTAGTTAAGTCTGTCCAATTTGTGCAATTGTTTTTTACTTTATCTTTACATACTATTGATTATTTGATACAATAGTACTATCAAATAAGTGATGTGCAAAGCACAGAAAGGCAAAAAAAATGAAAAAGAAAGTTGACAACAAATTTAGTTCCTTGTCCTTATACGTCATCATGTTGACGTTTGAGGACAAAAAACCGCTCTTAAAGGGCGGGATAACTACCGACGTAGAGCGTCGGCTATCCGAACTCCGTAGAAAAAACAAGGCTACGACGGCAATTGTCGTTGATACTTGTAAATTAGCAAATTTTAATACTGAAAAAGTCAATGATAAAGTCAGCAAATTATCATTGACGGCAAAGTATGCACCTGCTGAAAATGCTATGTTGAAAGCGATTACTGATGCCGGTTATAGTCGCTTGAAAATGGATAACACTGAAAGTGAATACTTTGAATTGACCTCTGATGTAGTTGAAGTTGAATTCAACTACATCATTAGAACACCGATGAGCAAGACTATCAGGCTGAGAGCCTGATAGTCTACGTTAATAGTTGAAAGGCGGTAACTACAATGACAAGGATTGATTACATTCACATTATAATAGAACTACAGTTATCACTGTCAAGGTATCAAAGACAATTAACTACAGATGTAAATGATATCCATAATGAGTGGATAGAGTCACGAATGAATGTAGTTAAGGAACTAATAACTACATTAGAGAAGGCAGAACTTACTGCATAAGTAAAAAACACAAGCCGGCTGAAGTCAACGGCTTGTGTAGTCCATTTATAGATGTAGTTAGTAAGCAAGGCAACTACAAATGTAGTTTGTAATAACTAATAAGTGATTGTAGTTTGGGTGCGTCAGTATGACTACAAATGTAGTTTATAATAAGCAAGCAACAGATTACAATTGTAGTCTTTTCTTATATAAAAAAATGAAGTCTGAAGAACGTTGGTATCAGCGGGTTTGCAGGTTTTTTTCTTGGACAGTCCAAACTACAAACGTAGTCAGTCATTATTTAAGCAAGCAACCACAAATGTAGTTAGTAGTATTGCCTGATTACAAATGTAGTTAGTAGTGGAAGCAAGGTGTAGCAAATTACACAAAAAAATCTATAAAAATTTGTGCAAATGTCAATGGCTATTATATGCTACTTATGTTATTATAATAATGTACTAATGGTAGTACAGACGATGAACATAGTTATTATAAGGGGGTTTATTATGTACCGAATTTATTCAGAGTCAGGATATGAGGCTTATATTGAGGAACTACAAGAGCAGTTAGAAGAGTTAACAACCTGGGAAGAGGACGAAGCAAGGCTTGACTACGAAGATAGTGAGTATGAGATGAGAAAGGAACTGGGCTGGCTTTAAGCCAGTCCAGAGAGGTGAATGGCATGGCTAAACTACAAGCACAGTTTGAAGAATACCTGCAAGGCAAGGACAGAGATAATGATGTCGTTTCAGAAGAAACTGCATGGGAAAACGACTACTATGAAGCAATGATAGACGAATTTTTGGAAATGAGGTACATTCCAGATGCCATAGACAGATAAATAAAGTAAACAAGCAAGCAAGAAGCAAGCCACAAATGTGGCTTGTTTGTGCGTTTAATTCATTTTTTTTATATAAAAAAAAGGAAGCTGGAGACCCTTGCTACAAGCGGTTTTGCGGGTTTATTTTTTGGACAGTCCACCGTTGTTAAATTGCACAAAAATTTATTAAAAATTTGGTTATTTTGTTAATAGTATTGTTTTTTAATTCTTGATATAATAAGAGTATAAAAATTGAGGGGGTGCCATCATGGATAAGATTCGTGTTACTTATAATCAGGCTTTTCAGTATTTTATTTTGGGTTACTCTATTGAGTTTCTTGGCAACGGCTCTATTGCCCAAATTGTTCGCAGAGGCAATGATTTTGATATGTGGGAGCAAGCAGTAAAATGTCTTTGGAGCAGCAATGATTGCCGCAGCGGCTTTGCGGTTTTGCTTTCTGATAGAAATGAGGAGCTGGAGCCTTCTGAAAATGAGGATTCTTGTCTTTCTATTTCTGGGATTTCTTTGAAAAAGTTATTTTCTATATAAAAAAAGTAAGTCTGAAGAGTGGCTCTCTGAGCCATTCTTCGGACATTTTTTTTGGACAGTCCAAACGACTATATTTGTAATAGTTGTTGACAAAATATATTTTTATGGTATAATAAATGTATAGGGGGTAATGATTATGTCAATTATGAATTCAATTGCAAATGTTAGTAATCCTTTGGGAAGGGGTGTTGACCGTAGTGCCTACTATTCAAAAAAGTATGATGTTGTTATTAAAATCACTCATAGTTGGGATAGAGGGACGGGAGAGCAAAGCAACTCCGAAAAATATCTTTTCTATCGCTTAACAGAAAAAGAAAAAGATATTTTTCCTATTGTTGGAATAATAGAACATAAACAAAAAGGAACTATTATTCTTATGAAAAAAGCAGAAGTGCTATCACGATTTTTAAGTAAAATTAATTATAGAACTAAAAATCGTGATGCTTTATATGAACTCATGTGTGAAATAAGACATCATTCATGGAAAAATACAAAAAAAAATAGAGAAATTTGTCAGTCTTTTGGTATTAATCCAGAATCAATTCGTCCATTAATAAATTTTTCTAAGAAATATTATGTTGGAGATTTACATCTTTCTAATTTAGGAGTTATTAAAGGTAATTTAGTTATTCTTGATGCAGGTTTTTAGTATATAAAAAAAAGAATGCCCGAAGCCCTTGCTACACAAGGGTTTCAAGGTGTTTTTTTTGGACAGTCCGCTTAACCATAATTGTAGTTACTATTAACAAAACAAACAAAAAATAAAAAAATATTTGTGCAATTTGTCAATGGTATTATTTAT
>JALOAG010000065.1 GCA_023228875.1 Bacteroidia bacterium
AAGAGGTGATGTTAACTCACAACTCTGAGGTGATGATTGCAACAAAAGATGGCATTTACACTGCTCCATACACCAATGAGAATAACAGTGGTAGAACTGGGCGCGGTGATACCACTTTTGCAGCTTATATGGCTTGGCGTAAAGAGCACGATATTCAAAGCTCAGTTAATTTTTGTGCTGCTTTGTGTAGCATAAAAATGGAAAGCCCTGGACCTTTTACAGGAAAACTTGAAGAGGTTCTTAAAAGGGTTGAAAAAGATAGTAAATAATCTTTTAACCTTCTTTCCCCTTCTTTTTAGGAGGGGATTTTTTTATCCAAATAGAATTAAACACTACAAAGGCTCCCTATTTGTAAGCTGTAGAAATAAATAGTTATTTATGGTATAAAATACCTTTAACAATAAGTCATTTAATACTTGGAGGAAATAATGAAAAACCCGTGGCTAAACTTACAAACACAAAGCCCATATTTATTAGAGAAGGATAAAGAGCGCTTTTATAAAATAGTCAATTTAAGAAACAACGTTGATCTAAAACTCATTCCTGAACCCTTTGTAGGAGATGTAGAAAGTGCTGAAGTTATTTTCTTAATTAGCAAAGCTTCAATTAACTGGCAAGATTTTGCATGGCATGAGAACGACCATTTCAAAGATATTTATTTTAAAAACTTACGTCAAGAAAAACTTAATACTCCATTTTTCTTCTTTGATGAATCTATTAAAGATAGCCCTGCCAGTAAATGGTGGTGTAGTAAGCTCTATAAGGTTGTTGAACAAACTTCTAAAGAGAGTGTAGCTCAAAAAGTAGCTGTAATTCCATTTTTACCTTACCACTCTTCTAAACAACCCTCGTTATCCCTTTTAAGGGAAGATAAAACCCTCCCCAGTCAACTTTATACAAAAGTAGTTGTAGAGAGTGCTTTAAAAAGAGGAGCTCTTATAGTGATTATGAATGGCCCCTGGTTGGAGTTCATGCCCCAATTAAGAACAAAGAGCAATGTCTTGGAAGTTAACAGTAGAAACAACCCAGTGCTTTCGTACAACAACTTCGATAATCCAAAAGATTTTGATAAAATTATTAATAGATTAAAGTAACTAAATTTCTCATTTCTATTTAAAGCAATCCCCATCTTTGTTGATGGGGATTTTAATAAGAGAATCCTATAATTAAATTATTTTCTAAATTCTATTGGCACTACCAAGAAGTTCAATCTTGTGCTCATAAATCTCTTTTAGAAGTTTTCTAACTTCTAAGGTGAAGATTCTGCTGTCGATAGCACTTTTGTTCTCACTAAGGATTTTCCTTGTTAGAGCTAAAGCTGCTATCCACCCATCGGTAGCAATATTAACTTTACAAATCGCCATCTTTACAGCTTTGGCAACTTGATCTTCAGGAGTTCCAATGCTCTTTTTAATCTCTCCCCCATATTGGTTAATCATATCCACATACTTTTGCTCAATGGTGGAAGCTCCGTGTAAGACAATTGGAAAGTTTGGTAAAATCCTTTCAACCTCTTGAAGAATGTCAAATCTAAGTTCGGGCAATGTTCCATCAGCTTTAGGTTGCATCTTAACTAAGCCATGGTTAGTCCCTATGGAGATAGCTAATGAATCAACTCCAGTTTTTTCTACAAACTCTTTTACCATAGCAGGATCTGTATACTCAGCTTCTGCTTTACTCTCATCGTACAAAGACTCCTCAGCACCTGAAAATACTCCCAATTCTCCTTCTACAGTAACATTGCGCTTGTGAGCATAATCAACAACTTTTTTAGTTAGGGCAATATTCTCTTCAAATGGCAAGGTAGAACCATCAATCATTACAGATGAAAAACCGCTATCGATTGCCTCAACACACTGTTCAAATGATTTACCGTGATCTAAATGGAGTACTAAAGGAATCTTTTTCCCACTATTGGCTACCCTTTCAACTGCAGCTTTAGCTAAGTTGGCAACCATCTCTTTACCTATTTGTTCTAACAAGTTGGGAGATGCCAACATAATAACTGGTGACTCTTTAGCAATTGCTGCATCAATGATTGCATTTAATTGCTCAATTGAGATGAAAACAAATGCTGGAACAGCGTAGTTGTTTTTATAAGCATCTTTAAACATCTCATTGGTATTCACCAAACCCAAATCTTCATACTTATACATCTATACTTCTCCTTAAGGATTATTTATTTCAATTATAGTTGCCTTAAGTATAAGACATTATTCTTATATCGCCTATCAAATTGATATACCACTAAGAAAGCTTTTTTAATGGTATAATCATCTTTAGGGGCTAATTATTTTTGTAAAATATATCTAGATCCCCTTCTAGAAACAAAGGTAGTTTTTGGTTTACTATCTTCTCTATGAATATTGTGCTTCTTATTTTTCTTCATCTAGCAGCTCTAGTAGGGGGTCTAATTTTTATTAGGTTAAAAGCGCCTGCTGGAGCCTTAGTTGGTTCAATGGCCTTTGTTGTCCTTTTCTTATTTATAACTAAAGTTGAGATAAACTATTACTTCACTTTACGTTTTTTAGCCCAAAGTTTATCGGGTCTAATAATAGGACTTGGCTTTTCTAAAAGTAATTTAACAACTTTGAAAAGGATGGCAAAACCCACCTTAGCTTTAATAGTAACTATTATTGTAGTTAACATAGGCTTCTCTTTTATTATGGAAGCAACTACTAAATTAAATTATATGACTAGTTTGTTTGCCACCGGTTTAGGGGGAGTTGCCGATCTTGCCTTAATTGCAACCGATTTTAATGCCGATTTAGAACCAGTGGCACTACTACAGCTGTTTAGATTAGTTACCGTTGTTGTTGTTTTTCCTCCCTTAGTAAAAATAAGTTTAAAACATAAAAAAATAATTTCACACGAAGATCTACCAACAGTAGTAAAAAAGGGAAAAGTGGAAAACTATTTCATTACATTAGCAGTAGCACTTTTAGGCAGTGCTATTTTTCACATTACCCGCGTCCCTGCAGGGGCAATATTGGGTTCCATATTTGC
>JALOAG010000066.1 GCA_023228875.1 Bacteroidia bacterium
TTTATGGAGCGCAAGAAGATGATGATTGGACTTCTCCAGAGGTTTGGAAAAAGGCCAACCCCTCATTGGGGCACACTATCGATATAGAGAAAGTAGAAGTAGCTTGTGAAAGCGCAAGACAAACACCTCAAGAGGAGAACGTCTTTAGGCAGCTAAGACTTAACCAGTGGGTTAAACAGTCTGTTAGGTGGATGCCAATGGAAAGGTGGGACCAGTGCGACTTTGCAGTAGATTTAAAGGAACTGGAAGGGCGAGTTTGTTATGGGGGACTAGACTTATCTTCTTCAACAGATATTACAGCTTTTGTTTTAGTTTTTCCTCCAATCGATGAAGAAGATAAATATTGGGTACTGCCCTATTTTTGGATACCTGAAGAAACAATGGAACTCAGAGTTAGACGAGACCGGGTTCCTTATGATCTTTGGCACCGTCAAGGTTTTATGCAAACAACTGAAGGTAATGTAGTTCACTACGGTTTCATTGAAAAGTTTATAGAAGATTTAGGCACACAATTTAATATTCGTGAGATTGC
Organism: Bacteroidia bacterium; assembly: GCA_023228875.1. Classification (NCBI taxonomy): domain Bacteria; kingdom Pseudomonadati; phylum Bacteroidota; class Bacteroidia; species Bacteroidia bacterium. Next base: position 533 of record JALOAG010000066.1, read on the forward strand.
ATTTGACCGTTGGGGAGCTGTTCAAATGGTTCAAAACCTTGAAGGTATGGGTTTTACAGTCGTTCCATTTGGCCAAGGCTTTAAAGATATGAGCCCTCCAACTAAAGAGTTGATGAAACTAGTATTAGAAAGGAAAATAGCACACGACTCTCACCCTGTCTTGAGGTGGATGTTTGATAACATTTTCATTCGAACAGACCCAGCAGGAAACATTAAACCAGACAAAGCTAAATCTACTGAAAAGATTGATGGAGCAGTTGCCACCATCATGGCTCTTGATAGAGCAATACGTTGTGGTAATGCCACAAATCAATCTGTCTATGACGAAAGAGGACTTTTATTCATTTAAAAGTATTGGAGAATATTGATGAAAGCCATTACAAATTTACTAGCACGCATTCGTGGCAAACCAAAAAATAGAGCAGCATTTTCCAATTATAACTTTTTGTTTGGAGGCACCACTTCAGGCAAAGCTGTTAATGAACGATCTGCAATGCAAATGACGGCTGTGTATGCGTGTGTTCGAATTTTAAGTGAAGCTGTAGCAGGTTTGCCTTTACATCTTTATGAGCAAAAAGAGTGTGGCAGTAAACAAAAAGCTATAGATCATCCACTTTACTTTTTACTACACGATGAGCCTAACAGTGAGATGACCAGCTTTGTATTTCGTGAAACGATGATGACCCATCTTTTACTTTGGGGAAATGCGTATGCACAAATTATAAGAAACGGCAAAGGAGAGATTGCTTCTTTGTATCCTCTAATGCCAAATCAAATGCAAGTTGACCGGGATAAAAACGGTCAACTTTTTTATACATATACGACCAACAGAGAAAACTCTCACACCTATAAAAGTTCAACTGTGGTTTTAGATTCTTCTAGTGTTTTACACATACCCGGCCTTGGCTTTGATGGTCTTGTTGGATACTCCCCTATTGCCATGGCTAAAAATGCAATTGGTATGGCAATAGCGTGTGAAGAATTTGGTGCTAAGTTTTTTGCTAACGGTGCAGCTCCCAGTGGAGTGCTAGAACACCCCGGAACCATTAAAGATGCCTCTCGAGTTAGAGAAGCTTGGCAAGGACAATTTGGGGGTTCTTCAAATGCACAAAAAGTAGCGGTCTTAGAAGAAGGAATGAAATATAGTCCGATTTCAATATCTCCTGAACAAGCTCAGTTTTTAGAAACTCGAAAGTTCCAAATTAACGAGATTGCAAGAATATTTAGAATTCCGCCACACATGATTGGGGATTTAGAAAAATCAAGTTTTTCAAATATAGAGCAGCAATCTTTGGAGTTTGTGAAATACACATTGGACCCTTGGGTTATTAGGTGGGAACAATCTTTAAGTCGAGCTTTATTTTCTGAAAAAGAAAAGAAAAACCTATTTTTCAAATTCAATGTTGAAGGACTTCTAAGGGGAGATTATCAAAGTCGAATGAACGGCTATGCGACCGCACGTCAAAATGGCTGGATGAGCGCTAACGATATTCGTCAATTAGAAGATTTGGATCGCATTGGTAAAGAAGATGGTGGAGATCTGTATCTAGTCAACGGCAACATGCTCCCACTCAATTTAGCGGGGTCATTTGCTTTCAAAAATAATTCTAATCAACAGGAGGAAGAAGCTGATGAAGAACAAGAAGTTCTGGCGATGGAAAAACCAGAACGTAGATGAAAAGCAAACCAGAGTGCTAGAGCTGTACGGGACAATTGCTGAAGAAAGCTGGTTTGATGATGACATAACCCCTAAGATGTTTCGCCAAGAACTTTTTAAGGGCTCAGGCGATTTGGAAATTTGGATAAATTCTCCAGGAGGAGATTGCATTGCAGCAAGTCAGATTTATGCAATGCTTATGGATTATCCAGATCATATCACAGTTAAAATTGACGGTATTGCTGCAAGTGCGGCCTCAGTTATTGCTATGGCAGGGACTACAGTAATGATGGCTCCAACTGCTTTGATGATGATTCATAACCCTATGACTGTCGCCTATGGAGATCATGATGATATGCAAAAAGCAATCAGCATGTTAGACGAAGTTAAAGAAAGCATCATCAATGCCTATGAAATCAAAACAGGTTTAAATCGCTCAGAGATAAGTAAACTTATGGATAGTGAGACTTGGATGAATGCAAATAAAGCTATTGAAATGGGTTTTGTTGATAAGGTACTTGAAGATGAAAAAAAGAGTCTGATTAACAACTCATACTCTTACTCCCCTCGCAAAGTACAATCGATACTTTTAAATAAAATATCGTCAAAGATAGAAACTGAAAACAAACAACTTCTTGCAGATGGAACTCCCATCGAACAATTAGAAAAAAGATTAAATCTTATAAAACCATACTAGGAGAAACAACATGACAAAGATTAATGAATTAAGACAGCAAAGGGCCAAGGCTTGGGAAAAAGCTAAAACCTTTTTAGATTCACACAGAAATGAAAAGGGAATTCTTAGTGCCAA
>JALOAG010000067.1 GCA_023228875.1 Bacteroidia bacterium
CACTTCAATTTTTATCAACAGATTTAGATACAATTGCCGATCTTTTAGAGCAATTGTTTGTACCTCAAAACCACTACGTTGCTCTTTTAGGGGGCAACGTAGTTTCTGTAGTAGCATATTCAACATTTAATAGTCGCTCTATTGCAATTAGAAGAAACAAAATAGTTAAACACCTAGGACCTGCTAAAGGACTTTACAGTTACTTTAGACTCCACAGAGCACTAGGTAAGAAGCTCAACTTACATATTGAACAACTTTACATAGATTCAGTAGTCACCGATAGCGCCTATAGGGGAATGGGGATAGCTTTAGAATTGCAAAAGCATTTAATAGAGAGCCTTCCTTATAAAGAGATTCACCTTGAAGTTGCTCAAATGAACTTCAAGGCAATCAGAGTTTATGAGAAGATGGGCTTTGTAATAGATCAACATCTCAAAGAGCGCTCATTCTGGAAACCTAACAGTGAGGGGGGCAATTTAATTATGTCCCTCACTAAAGCTGAGAACATTCAACTTAGCGATAAACCATAGCAACTGCAATCATTAAAAACAGTGATAAGACACTATCAATACTGATGGTGGTGTTGATGTAGTTAACGTGTCTAGGCTCATCTTTAGCTGCAATAATACTAATTAAGAACACTGGTGGAGTTAAAGCTAAAGTTAAAATCGCTTTTTGGTAAATGGGCTCAAATGGATAAATTGCCAACAACAATAAAGCTGCTGAAAAGTTGACAACCTTTCTAACGCCAATGGTTGCTAAAGCCATCTTTAAGTTACTTTTATCCACTTTTAGTTGATACCCAATAGCAATACCAATTAAAGGGACAGTGGCAGCAGCTAAAGTTACCACAACTGAATTTAAGACATCAGGAAACTTGCCCACTAAGGCTGGAATATTGGCAAATGCCATTCCTAAGAAGATTGCAATGATAAGGGGTGATAAAAAGATTGTTTTAACAATTTGTAATGGAGATTGGCTACCATGGTGTTTGTGTTGGTAGATCGTTATGAAAAAGGCAAAGATAAACAAAGTGTGCCCAATATCTAAAAAGGAGAGAGCCCAAAGGTTGTGTTGCCCATAAAGGGCAATAAAAACAGCATATCCATACATTCCCAACTCATAACCACTAATTAGAAATGGGAAGTAGGGACTCTCTATTTTAAAGATTTTTTTAATTGCAAAACCAATAAACAAAATTACCAAACAATAAATGATGATTATTATTGGAATGACAAATTCACTAGCATTTATTTTTGCATTTAAGAAAGTGGTGAACAAAAGGGTGGGTAGAGTTACATACAAAACAAGGTTCTTAAGCTCAACTATTGTGTTATCTTTAAAAAAGTTAATTTTGTTTAATAAAAACCCAACGCTAAAAAGTAACAGTACTGGTAATCCAGCGACAAAGTATTGACTCATTTACATTCACCTATCTACAATATTTTTCCCTATGATAGCCGAGTGGCCCCTCTTAGACAATCAACAAAAGTCTCTAACTAACCATTTTTTCATAAATCGAGTGAGTTTTTTGATCAAAAGAGACAAAAACTACCGCCTCAATTTTGTCTTCTGCTACTTCACTTAAAAACTTATCAACAGTAGAAATAGCGATTGAAGTGGCTTCTTCTAAAGGATAGGCATAAACTCCAGTACTTATAGCGGGAAAAGCTATTGTCTTAGCGCCAATTTCTAGTGCTACCTCTAAAGATCTCCAATAGGAACTCGAAAGAAGCTGAGCCTCATTGTTGTTTCCCCCTCGATAAACAGGTCCCACTGTGTGAATCACAAAGCGACTAGGAAGGCGATAAGCACTAGTTGCTTTAGCATCTCCTGTGTTACACCCACCTAAGGTTCTACACTCATCTAATAATCTAGGTCCTGCTTTTGCATGAATTGCACCATCAACACCCCCACCACCAAGTAAGGTAGTATTGGCAGCATTAACTATGGCATCAACTTCGAGCGTGGTAATGTCACCTAAATATAGGCTAATTCTTTTATCAACACCCATATTAATACCCCCTTATTAAAAGTATATCACAACTCTATTTGGGACCAACTATTGTTTGTTAAAACATCAACTTCTTTAAAACCTAAATTTTTTAACTCTTTGTATACAAAATCGAAGCTGTGATCTAAGTTCTCTTTGGCATGAGAGTCAGAGTTAATAACTAAACTTATTCCCATCTCTTTAATTATTTTCAAAAGTTCAATAGAAGGATAAAAGGTTTGGGTGTGACCACGAGCCATAGCTCCAGTATTTATCTCAACTCTTACGTTTTTCTCTTTTATTTTTTCTAAAAAGGAGGTAGCTCTTTTTAAATACCACACTTCATTTGGTTTGTAATAAATTGAGTGTTTGTTGTATTTTTCAATTAAGTCGATGTGAGCAATAAAATCAATTTCGTAATTGCTTATCATCTTCTCTTGCAAGCTAAAGTGGTGATCAACAAACTTTTTAATATCATTGGCGTAGTTATCTTTTAATAAAATCTTAAACTCATCTATTGGTCCATCAATGGTGTAGTAAGTGCCACTTAAAGGGTGAAAGATATAATGAACTGCCCCAATTACATAATCTAATCGCTCTTTGTACTCATAACCAGCAAGTTCGCCAGTAGTTTCTAAGTAATCTAGTTCCAGCCCCTTATACAGTTCAATTTGCCTTTTATATTTATCTTTGAGTTTATCAATTTCATCGATGTAGTAATCAAAATCACTTTTTTTCATATGCCAAGAGTCATCTAAAGAGTTTGGAGTGTGGCAACTAAAACCTAAAGCATCAAAGCCCTTATCAATGGCAAATTGGACAATTTCCTCAATTTCCCCAATACCATCATCTAAGTGGCAATGACCATGGTAGTTACTTAAAAAGTTTGGCTTGTTCATAGGTTGTAATA
>JALOAG010000068.1 GCA_023228875.1 Bacteroidia bacterium
TATTACAACCTATGAACAAGCCAAACTTTTTAAGTAACTACCATGGTCATTGCCACTTAGATGATGGTATTGGGGAAATTGAGGAAATTGTCCAATTTGCCATTGATAAGGGCTTTGATGCTTTAGGATTTAGTTGTCACACCCCAAACTCTTTAGATGACTCTTGGCATATGAAAAGTAGTGACTTTGATTACTACATCAATGAACTAAATAAACTAAAAGAGAAGTACAAAGGGCAAATTGAACTTTATAAGGCACTAGAATTAGATTATATAGAAACTACAGGCGAACTTGCAGGGTACGAGTATAAAAAGAGATTAGATTATGTAATTGGGGCAGTTCACTACATCTACCATCCTTTAAGTGGTACTTACTACACCATTGATGGTCCAATTGATGAGTTTAAACTTTTGTTAAAAGATAATTATAACAACGATATTAAAAAGTTTGTTGATCACCACTTTACTTTACAAGAGAAGATGATAAGCAATTATGAGATTGATTTTATTGCCCACATCGATTTAATTGAAAAATATAATAAGCACTCAATTTATTATAAACCAAGTGAAGCATGGTATTTAAAAAGAGCCACCTCCTTTTTAGAAAAAATAAAAGAGAAAAATGTAAGAGTTGAGATAAACACTGGAGCTATGGCTCGAGGCCATACTGACACTTTTTATCCTTCAAACGAACTGTTGAAAATAATTAAAGAGATGGAAATTAGTTTAGTTATTAACTCTGATTCTCATACCAAAGAGAATTTAGATCACAGTTTTGATTTTGTTTATAAGCAATTAAAAACACTCGGCTTTAAAGAAGTTAATGTATTAACAAACAACAAATGGAGTCAAATAGAGTTGTGATATACTTTTAAACAGGGGGTAAAGGTATGGGTGTTGATAAAAGAATTAGCCTATATTTAGGTGATATTACCACGCTCGAAGTTGATGCCATAGTTAATGCTGCTAACACTACACTACTTGGTGGTGGAGGTGTTGATGGAGCAATCCATGCAAAAGCTGGACCTAGATTATTAGACGAGTGTAGAACCTTAGGAGGGTGTAACACAGGCGATGCTAAAGCAACTAGTGCTTATCGTTTGCCTAGTCGTTTTGTAATTCACACAGTGGGACCTGTTTATAGAGGGGGAAATAACAATGAGGCACAACTGCTTTCTAGTGCCTATTGGAGATCACTCGAGGTAGCTCTAGAAATAGGTGCTAAGACAATAGCTTTTCCTGCAATAAGCACTGGAGTTTATGCCTATCCCTTAGAAGAGGCCACTTCAATAGCTATTACTACTGTTGATAAATTCTTAAGTGAAGTAGCAGAAGATAAAATTGAGACTGTAGTATTTGTCTCCTTTGATCAAAAAACTCACTCTATTTACGAAAAAATGGTAAGTTAGATTGTCTAAGAGGGGCCACTTGGCTATTATATAGGAATATTATTGTAAATAGGTGAATACAAATGACTCAATACTTCGTTGCTGGATTACCAGTACTGTTACTTTTTAGTGTTGGTTTTTTATTAAACAAAATTAACTTTTTTAAAGATAACACAATTGTTGAACTTAAGAACCTTGTTTTGTATGTTACTCTCCCCACCCTTCTGTTCACCACTTTCTTAAACGCTAAAATAAATGCTAGTGAATTTGTCATTCCAATAATAATCATCATTTTCTGTTTAGTAGTTTTATTTATTGGGTTTGCAATTAAAAAAATATTTAAAATAGAGAGTCCTTACTTCCCATTTTTAATTGGTGGTTATGAGTTGGGGATGTATGGATATGCTGTTTTCATTGCCCTTTATGGACAACACAACCTTTGGGCCCTCTCCTTTTTAGATATTGGACACACTTTGTTTATCTTTGCCTTTTTCTTAACAATCTACCAACACAAACACCATGGAAGTCAATCTCCATTACAAATTGTTAAAACAATCTTTTTATCACCTCTTATTATTGCAATCTTCTTAGGAATGGCATTTGCCAATATCCCCGCTTTGGTGGGTAAGTTTCCCGATGTCTTAAATTCAGTTGTAGTAACTTTAGCAGCTGCTACTGTTCCATTAATTGGAATTGCTATTGGGTATCAACTAAAAATTGATAAAAGCAATTTAAAGATGGCTTTAGTAACTATAGGGATTAGGAAGGTTGTCAACTTTTCAGCTGCTTTGTTGCTACTGGCGATTTATCCATTTGAGCCTATTTACCAAAAAGCAATTTTAACTTTAGCTTTAACACCTCCAGTGTTCTTAATTAGTATTATTGCAGCTAAAGATGAACCTAGACACGTTAACTACATAAACACCACTATCAGCATCGATAGTGTATTATCACTCTTTTTAATGATTGCTGTTGCTATGGTTTATCGCTAAGTTGAATTTTCTCAGCTTTAGTGAGGGACATTATTAATTTACCCCCCTCACTGTTGGGTTTCCAAAATGAGCGTTCTTTAAGGTGTTGATCAATTACAAAACCCATCTTCTCATAAACCCTGATTGCCTTGAAGTTCATTTGAGCAACTTCAAGGTGAATCTCTTTATAAGGAAGACTCTCTATTAAGTATTTTTGCAATTCTAAAGCTATCCCCATCCCTCGATAAGCACTGTCAGTTACTACTGTGTCGATATAAAGTTGTTCAATGTGTAAGTTGAGTTTTTTCCCTAATGCTCTATAGAGTCTAAAGTAGCTGTATAGCCCTTTAGCAGCTCCTAAGTGTTTTACTAACTTGTTTCTTTTAATTGTAATAGAGCGGCTATTGAATGTTGAATATGCTACTACAGAAACTACGTTGCCCCCTAAAAGAGCAACGTAGTGGTTTTGAGGTACAAACAATTGCTCTAAAAGATCGGCAATTGTATCTAAATCTGTTGATAAAAATTGAAGTG
>JALOAG010000069.1 GCA_023228875.1 Bacteroidia bacterium
ACAACAAGCGAACTTTCATTTTTGAAGATAATGAAATTACTATTAGACGAAATAAAAGGGGTACAGAAGGACCAAACATTAATAAAAGTAATACAAGAGACTTATTGGTACTATAGGTGCACATTCTTGCCACATGCGGACACGATTCCTGAAATACGCGGACATTAAAAGTTAGTTTTGTTGAATTACGCGGACAGTGTTGCTGAAACACGCGGACACTTGTTGGCATCGCTATTGACCTCTTAAACTACTGTTTAAGAGGTGGAATATGAGGTGCACAGAAAATATGTTAGTCCTAGAGGTGTTGCGACTTTATGAGCAACTATCGTACTCTCTAAGAGAGATTGAAAACACATCAATTTGTAGTAAAACAACAGCTGGTAAAATTATTAATCGCTGCAAAGAACTTAACCTTAACTATGATGTAGCAAAAACTTTAACAGAGAAAAAATTGAAAAGTTTAATTTTCCCAGAAACGCCAGGAAGGCAAACAAAGAAGCTACCAGATTACAGTGTCATTCACCAAAAACTAAATACTAGCAAAAAGAACCAACAGTACCTTTGGGAAGATGCAGTTCAAAGAGGGGAAACAGATCTAAGTTACAGCAGGTTTTGCTTCCACTACCGCAACTGGAAAAATGAGCAAGGCTATGGAGTTTACACACCAATTGACAGAAAGCCTGGAGAAAAGCTTTATGTAGATTGGGCAGGGGATACACTAAAATGTGTATTCGACTCACAAAAAGGTAAATTATTAAAAACCTACTTTTTCGTTAGCACCCTTGGAGTAAGCGGTTATCCCTACTGTGAAGCCACTACCAATATGGACCAGTTCTCATTTAATAATGCCCACGTTAATGCACTTAAATGGTATGGTGCTCTACCTAAAATAATTGTCCCAGACAATTGTCAAACTGCAGTAACCAGAGCAAGTATGTGGGATCCTAAGTTAAATAGAGCCTATCTAGAACTGGCCCAGCATTACAAAGTAGCAATACATCCAGCTAGAGTTAGAAAGCCTAAAGATAAAGCTAGTGTTGAAACAACTGTAAAATGGTTAGAAACTTGGCTACTAGAGTTTTTAAAAGATACTGGTCCTTTTTACTCTCTTAATGAGCTCAATGAAGTAATCAAAAGAAGATTAAAAGAGTTAGTTAACCGTAATTACACTGAAAGTACAAGGAAAAATGAGACAAGGTTATCTTTGTATCAAAAAGTAGATCTACCTGCAATGAGAGCTTTAGCTAAATCTCATATGGAAATATATGACTTTAAAAGGGGTACAGTCCCTGACTACTACCATGCTATGTATGACTCCTTTTACTATTCAATTCCTTATTACCTCTTTAAAAAACCTTACACCCTTCACGCTTTTCAAAATAGGATTCAAATCTTTGTAGGAAATGAACAAGTTGCCCTACATCAAAGAAAATATAGTGGCAAACGTTATGTTACTAAAACAGAACATATGCCTGAAAAAGATAAATATTACCTTAGCCTAGGACAAAAAGATGGTAATTATTACCGAAGGTGGGCATCCAACTATAGCCAAGAGTGCAGAGACGTAATTGAATCAATACTAAGTTCTTTCGACTATGAACCCCAAGGATACAAATCTTGTCTTGGGATTTTAATGCTTGCCAAAAAATATTCAATACAAACTCTTAATGCTGCTTGTAGTAAAGCACTAGAACTCAACAGCCCCTCTTACACCACTGTGTCTAGATTATTAAAAACAAATGCACAATTCATTCAAACCTCTGTATGTGCCAACGAAACAGTTCCTCAACCTGAAGATTTAAGAACTAAGCAGTGGAAATCCCTTAAAATAGGAGGTTTAAAATGACTCAACTAATTTATGATCAGCTTTCAGAGTTACGTTTACACGCAATGAAGAATGAACTTTTAAGGCAACAGGCAGTTCCAGCTATTGAAAGTCTCTCTTTTGAAGAGAGATTTGGTATGTTAGTTCAATACCAACTAGATGCAAAACATGATGCCAAAACTAGAAGGTTGTTACGCAATGCAAAACTAAGAAACTCTAACGCTTCAATTAAAAATATCCTATTTAGCTCCAATAGAAAATTAGATAGGGCACTAGTTGCAAGACTGTCAGATTGTTCTTTCATTAAACAAAACAAACACCTTCTATTTACAGGAGCTACAGGTACTGGTAAATCCTATTTAGCTAGTGCCTTTGGAAGAGAAGCTTGTATCTTAGGTTATTCAGTAAAGTCCTACCGCCTGCCACTTTTGTTAGTTGAACTTGCTAATGCTCGTTCTGACGGCACTTTCTTCAAACTTATGAATAATCTTAAAAAACCAGATTTATTAATAATTGATGACTTTGGCCTACAAAAACTAGATCCAGAATCTTCTAGGGATTTATTAGAGGTTATTGAAGATAGGTATGTATCTGAAAAACCTCTAATAGTTACCAGCCAACTTCCACTTAACAAGTGGATTGAAGTATTTAAAGATTTGACTATTGCTGATGCTATTATGGATAGAATAGTTCACAACAGTTTTAATTTTGAATTAAAAGGACCTTCATTGAGAGCCAATGAAACCAATATTTTAGAAGAAAAGGAGAATTAAAACTAAATCAAGACAACTGCCACTTTGTGTGGTAATATTTTAGAAAATTTGGGCCACCAAGTGTCCGCATGTTGCGAGAACAGGTGTCCGCGTATTTCAAGAACTACTGTCCGCATCAGCAAGAATAAGCATCCTATAGTACCAATAAGTCTCTTGTATTACTTTTATTAATGTTTGGTCCTTCTGTACCCCTTTTATTTCGTCTAATAGTAATTTCATTATCTTCAAAAATGAAAGTTCGCTTGTTGTTGGGCTTAC
>JALOAG010000070.1 GCA_023228875.1 Bacteroidia bacterium
TTTCTATTTCAAGCTCTATTTCAAATTTTCCGGTTGAAGATATTTCTACTGCCTGTTTTATTTCTATTCCGACATTTTCATTTTCGTATTCCCTGTCTGTTCTCACAAGCAGCATTTCTTCCGTTTTTTGTGCTGTTTTATTTATTTTCAGTGTTATTTTTTCATTCAGTTTTACTTCTTTATCCTGTTCTGGACTTGTCATTATTATTGCATATTCTTTAGATACAAGTTTTACTCTTGTTCCTGTTGCATCATATATTGATGCACTTATTATTGGTCTTCCATCGCTCTGTATTTTATATACTCCGGTAAACACATCTGCACTTTTCTTTCTTGCTGCTATTCTTGCTGGTGTTCCCTGAAATTCTCTTGCTTCAAATACCAGTGTATGTCCGGTTTTTAATGGTTCTGACTGTTTTGTTACTATTGTAAGACTTCTTCTGTCAACCGGGTTTACAAATACTGCCATTGCAATTCCATATCCTGTTTCTATTGCTTCAAACAGGTTTGGTAATGCGTTCCCTTTATCATCTCTTATGTTTTTTATGTTCAGTATGTTATCGCTTCCGCCTGTAAATCTGTCATAAGGTATTTCTACTTCTGCTTCTATTACTCCTACTTCCTTATCTGCTTCTGTTGGGTATTTTCTATTTGTATATTTTGTTATTTTTGCTTTATATGAATTAAGATAGAGTTCAAGTCCTGGGAAGTATGTATCCATTCTTACATTAAATGGTATTACCATTTTTACTTTCCATTTTCCTTCGCCTGCTACTTCTACATTTGCTTTCAATGTGGATTTTACTATTTGAGCATTTTCTGTGGATATTGCAAGGCTTCCTGCATATTTTTCTTCTACTTCCTGTATTACATCGTTTCCTGAGTCTTCAAGTTCTACTTTTATACTGTGTTCATAAGGGTCTGCTGGTGCTTTAAGCTTGAATGTATATTTTATCTGACTTGTTGTGTTAAGTGTTTCTCCTATTGTCAGTTTTATTTCATGGGTTATTTCGCTGTACTGCATCAATACCTGTCCTGCTGCCGGGAATCCTGTTTTTATTATCTGGTAATTTGTTCCATTTACTTTAAATGTTGAGCTTTCTGTGTCTGTCCCTGTGTCATATATTCCGGGTATTGTCAGTTTTATTATTTTTACTCCATAGTCTCTTGTGTTGAATCCAAAATCTGCGGTAAGTTCAAATTCGTTACTGTCTGAATTTCTCTGCATGAAGTTTGGATTAAGCAGTGCTGTTGCCTGTGTTGCTATTGCTCTTATTTCTATATTCAGTGTAGAAGTTGGTATTGTCGCTCCTGCATTACCTGCTTTTGCTTTTATTGCTCTGTCGTTTTCTGTATCTGTTACATATACTGTTACTTCATTTGTTGTATATACTGGATTTTCACCTGTATTTGCTGTAAATTTTATTTCTATTCTTTTATTTGGGTCTGCTGAATTTATTCGGTCTGTCAATACTAGTGTATATGTATTTGCGCTTCTTTCTTCTGTATATGTTGTATCTTTTACAAGAAGCACTCCTTTTGCTCTGACTTCTGTTATTTCATGGTTTGAAAGTGTTCCAGGCACTGTCATTCTTACTTTGTTTACACCTGAATTATTCCCGAGTATTTCAGGTCTTACTGTAAGTGTGAATGTTTCTTCTTTATTTATATTTGTGCTGGAAGGATTACCCATATTTGTTGTGCTTATTTCTGCATTTACATTTATTGCTGGTGTTGCTACTGTTTTTACTGTTACACTTGATGTGTTTATAAATTCTGTTGCGTTTCCTTCAAGTGCCTGCACCATGAAATCTGTTCCAAATCCATCATCACCTACTGCATAGCTTCCAAAATGGTATTTTCCATATCCTGTGAATTTTTTACCATCATCTGTTACTGCTGGTGCATTTATTTTAAATTTCAGTTTTGTTGTCATATTCTGAGTTATTGTGTTTTCAAGATATACTCTCAAATATGTTTTATCTTCTATTGTTATTGTTCTTATATCTTCAAGTGTTATTTCCGAATCAGCTTCATCTGTAAGCTCTATATCTGACGGTGTGCCATATCCTGCTGGTATTTCAACTACTATCATATTTATTCCACGGTTTCCGGGAGCAAAACTATGTTTCATATAATAATTTACCTGATTCAGAATACTTCCTACCATTACAACGTTTTCACCTTCTCCTGTAAAGCTTCCGTCCTGACTTGTTATTTCAAGTTCTGACAGTACGCTGTTTACTGCGTTGGCTGCTATTACATTCAAAGTATCATAGTTTGAAGGGTTCCCTGCAACATTGCCCTGTCTTGCTATTACTCTTACATCTTCAAGGTCATCATAAGCGTATATTTCAAATGTTCCTCCCCATGGTGCATTCTGTGTTAATGGGGTATCTGCTTTCCATATTATTCTTACTGTTTTATCTGTTTCCTGAAGTATTTCTCCAAATTTTATGTCAAAATAATTTGCCTGGGTATTTGGATTTATATATACTGCCTTTCCTATCGGGTTTGGATTACTGTTATTTATTGCAAAAGGTGTTGCTCCTACCCATACTTCTGTTCCTTCTGCTGGGCTCAGTTTCCAGTTTGTATATCCCTGTGGAACCTGCACTCTGAGTTTTCT
>JALOAG010000071.1 GCA_023228875.1 Bacteroidia bacterium
CGCAATAAGATTGTCAGTTTAAGAAGTTTAATTGGTAAAACAAGAGAGTTGGTTGTGAAAGCTAATAACGAGCTTGAAGAGTACAGAGAAAACTTAACGCAAAGTAAAATTGATTTAGGTGATCAAGTAGCAAAAGTAGATTTAGCTAAAATTTTAATAGAGAATTTAACTGAGCAAACTGAAGATTTAAGAAATCAGTTGGCTGAGGTGAAGTTTCTATTTAACCAAACAGAACAGAGAATAGGGACGATCTTAGAACAAATTAATGTGTTAAGGGATGAAAAAGAGAGTTTAATTGCTTCTCAAGGTGATTATAGTGAGCGCCTTGACTCTTTAGTTGTTAAAATTAGTGACGATCATCAAATGCTTCAAGCTAAACGTGAAAGTGTAAACACCCTTTATGAAAAACAAAACCAACTTCGTTCCAATGTTGATAAACTCACTTTCCACTTAGAATCTTTAGCTGAGCAAATAAAAGGTATTTATCACAACTACTTTGAAAACTACGGAAAGAGTTTAAAAGAGTACGATGAGCGATTAAATGATGATTTAGAAGATGTTCCTCAACTGCGTGAAGAGTTAACTCAAATTAAAAAGCAAATTCAATCTTTAGGTTACATCAACCACATGGCTCAAGAGGAATTTAGAGAGATTAAAGAGCGGCACGACTTTTTAGTTAAACAGATGAGTGACCTTGAAAAAGCTAAAGACGATTTAACTGAAGTTATAAAAGAGATTAGAACGCGCTCAGAAGAGCTGTTTATCGACTCTTTTGTTAAAATTAGAGAGGCGTTTCAAGATATCTTCCACCGCATGTTTGGTGGAGGAAGGGCTGATTTACGCCTTTTAGATAATGATAATATTTTAGAAAGTGGAATCGATATTTTAGCTCAACCCCCAGGTAAAAAGCTTGATCGTTTAGCCCCATTATCGGGAGGGGAAAAATCGTTAACCGCAGTAGCACTGCTTTTTGCCACTTATAAAGTAAAACCCTCCCCATTTTGTGTTTTAGATGAAATTGATGCCTCCTTAGATGATCGTAACATCGGTTATTTCTTATCGGTGTTGGAAGAATTTAGTGAGAGCAGTCAATTTATCATCATCACCCACAACAAACACACAGTTATGGGTTCGCAAACCTTACTGGGTGTTACAATGCAAGAAAAAGGGGTTTCTAAAGCGATTAGCTACCGCATGGGATACGATTCTGATAAGCAAGTAATCTATGAAGATCCCATTGACATTAGCTTAACTAATACAGTATAAAACGATACTGTAATGGACAATTTAGTGGATATACAATGTTTGATTCAATAAGTGAAAAATTTTCAAATATAATTAGAGGTTTTGGCTCTAAAGGTAAAATTACCCAAAAAAATATCGAAGAGGCTGTAGAGGAGATTAAAATTGCTCTTTTGGAAGCCGACGTAAACTTACGGGTAGTTCGAAGGTTTATAAATAGGACCATTGAAGAGGCTACAGGGGAAGCTGTTTTAAAGTCTGTCGATCCAGGGCAACAATTTATTAAAATTGTTTACGATCGAATGGTTCAACTTTTAGGTGATGTTGGTCAACAAGAGCTTAAATTAAAAGGGCCAGATACCCCCTCAGTTATTTTGATGATGGGTCTTCAAGGTTCAGGAAAAACTACTACAGCTGCGAAATTAGCCTTAAGGTTGAAAAAAGAGGGAAGACGACCTTTATTAGTAGCTGCCGACTTAGTACGTCCTGCCGCTATTTTACAATTAGAGATATTAGCAGAGCAAATAGGAGTACCCTCCTACAGTGAGAAAAGTGACAATCCAGTAAAAGTTGCTAAGAATGCACTAAAACTTGCTAAAAAAGAGCAATACAACGCTGTCATTGTTGATACTAGTGGAAGGCTCCACCTAGATGAAACGATGATGAAAGAGATAAAAGCAATCCACGATGCAATAGATCCCGATGAGAAGTTGTTTGTTGCCGATGCAATGACTGGTCAAAACGGGGTTAACATTGCCAAAGAGTTTGAAGAGAAAGTTGGTATTAGTGGAGTTATTTTATCTAAATTTGATTCAGATACCCGCGGAGGGGCTGCTTTATCGTTATCATCGATTGTTGGAAAGCCCATTAAGTTCATTGGTGTTGGGGAAAAAGTTGAAGATTTAGAGCCATTTTATCCTGAGAGAATTGCTTCTCGTATTTTAGGGATGGGAGATGTAGTCTCTTTAGTTGAAAAGGCCCAAGAAGTATGGGATGAGAAAGAGAGTGAGCGTGTTCAAAAGAAGATGAAAGAGAACACCTTCGATTTGCACGACTACTTGGATCAACTACAAAATATGAATAAAATGGGCTCAATTGATAAGCTTATCGACATGATTCCGGGAGCTAAAGGGCAAATTAGTGAAGATGATATCGACACTAAAGAACTGGTTAGAGAAAAAGCTATTATACAATCAATGACCTATGCGGAAAGGTCTAATTATCGTATACTAGGTCCAACTCGCAGAAGAAGGGTTGCTAAAGGAAGTGGAACTTCAGTTAGCGAAGTTAATCGTA
>JALOAG010000072.1 GCA_023228875.1 Bacteroidia bacterium
AAGTATACCACATTGTTAAACATTGTGCAAATTAAATAACAAAAATTTGACAAAAAAAATAGCCTATGATCAGGCTGACGGGGAAATTTTGGCTAACTAACTGTCAAAGACCCGGTTCGTAATCAAGAAAGACCTGTTCCCACTTCGCCATGTTGTCAGCTGAAAGTGTGCTTAATGCAGCGCTCTCGCTCTGCAGTTTTCCGATCTGCTCATTCAATTCTTGCTTGAAATTCTGCATTTCAGGGCTGTTGAAAGCATTAAAATAGCTGGTGAGATCCCAGATTACGCCTTTGCTCATTGTGGTATTCCTTATATTGAATTTGTAATTTTATAGCACGCTGCCGGGTATCTGGTCAAAGATATAAGATTCTATTACCATCTCTCGTTCTCATTGTCGCGCTCGTGCTCGTGACCGCAGGGGCATGAGCATACTCGGCCGTAATTCTGATTCTACTGCAGTTGCTAGTGACAGGTAATTAGTATTTGTTCACACAATCGGGCTTGTGTAGCGATAAAAAGTTCATTGTTGTTTTAGTTGGTAAGTCTATGATACGATCCCATTTTTGACACTTGCGTCAATAAAAAAAGCCTTCAATCGCTCACCAACAAAGGCTTTGCGAGCTAATGAAGGTGCGTTGAAAAGTGAACAATGTTTTAAGATTTTGTCTTTTTTATAATTTTTCTTATCTGCTTATTTGTAATTATTTGGTAGTCTGTTTTGAAACCAAACTTTTCGTGAAGTGCGTTTATAGCGGCGCTTTTTGAGTAGGCAGGAATATACCCCTCTCCCTCAACTTTTACAAAGTCCATGCTTCTTAGCGCGGTTATGATTTCGCAGCAAGTAAATTTGTTGTCCAGCTTTTTTTCAAGTAGTCTGTATATTATCAGCGCCAGATAACATGTTAGAAAATG
This sequence comes from Bacteroidia bacterium, assembly GCA_023228875.1. Classification (NCBI taxonomy): domain Bacteria; kingdom Pseudomonadati; phylum Bacteroidota; class Bacteroidia; species Bacteroidia bacterium. Next base: position 913 of record JALOAG010000072.1, read on the forward strand.
AGCGGTAATTCTAGTATCTCTGCTCAAGAAAACGGGTCTTGCTTTGAATTCTGTTTTCATAATTCTGAAGCATTCTTCTATTTCCCAGCGCTTTTTGTTTATCTCGATTATTTCCCTAGTGTCACCATCGATATTGCTGCAGACGGCATAAAAGCCGTCATACATCATTTCGTTTTTGATTACATCAGCGTTTATACTATAAGCATTTTTCTCTGCCACTTCGCCAGTTTGAGTGCAGTGTGTTTGCTGTATAAAGCGCTTATAATCATTGGGTTTTGACTTTTTAATCTTTGAAGGATTCTTTTCTAATGCATTTTGAGCGCGATTGATTTGTTGTTCTCTGATGCCGCGCTGATAATCTCTGTATTTAATGGAATAGGTGACTATTAATTTTTGCTCCAGGCCGTTTTCATTGATCCAGCGTTCTTTATAAAATTTAGCTTCTTTGTGAACATCTTCGTCAAGGTCGTTGATGTCATACAATTTATTGTCGCCTGACAAGTGCCATTTGTCGCTTGCAAGGGCCCATTTCTTTAAATGCTTTGGGAGCTTTTTTATAGATTGAGTTGTTATGAAGAATCTATCACCATAGTTGTTAAACCTTCTATTGCTTTCAGAGGCTAGACCGGCATCTGTGCAGACTATAAACTTAGATAAATCGAAGTCTTTTAAAATCTTCTCCTCAAGAGGCCTCATTGTAAGTTGCTCGTTTGTGTTGCCAGCATTAATATTGAAGGCTAGGGGAATCCCGTCGCCGTCCATAAAAAGTCCCATCTGAATGATTGGGTTCGGTTTGTGCTCTTTAGACATGCCATATTGCTTTAAGCCCGATTCACGCTCTATTTCAAAGAAATAGTTAGTGCAGTCATAATAAAGAACCTTGTCGTTCCTTTTTTTAAGCGTTGAACTATTTTTATAAACAGAAGCCTGGATAAAATCGTTTTCTTTCGCCAAGATTTCAAGAGCTCTGTATATGTGCTGTAATTCAAAGTCTGGCTTTTCTATAAAACGTTTTGCCTGCTCGCTGGTCGCAAGCTTGGAGGATGGGTAGATTATTCGGCCGTAAAGTAGGCGAGACAGAACAGAATCTAGATCGTAAGTAAATTTATAGCGGCCTGAGATTTCTTTGCATATCTTGGATAGACCCAGCGAACTGTATATCTGTTGCAAAAATAGATATCCGCCATTGAATGCGCGTTGCCCTTCTGGAATGCATTCGACGGGCGAATATTCAACCAAAATCTTTCTTTTGGATTCTTTGTCTTTTAACGATAGTTCTGCCGCATATCTTAGCCCCCATTCGATGGGGTCTTCACCTTGTAATTTTTCTGTGAGTTCAGCAAGAGTTCCAAGTTTTTCAACAATTTTGGAACTGCGCTTTTTGTTTTCGTAAACAGATTTAACAATGTAAAGAGAAGCGGCGTTTTTTGATTTTATTACCTGAAGTCGCATCTGAAGAATCCCTCCGTTATTGCAAGCATACCACATTGTTAAACATTGTGCAAATTAAATAACAAAAATTTGACAAAAAAAATAGCCTATGATCAGGCTGACGGGGAAATTTTGGCTAACTAACTGTCAAAGACCCGG
>JALOAG010000073.1 GCA_023228875.1 Bacteroidia bacterium
AAGAGAGTTTGCTTGACCTAACTCAAGTAGTGAAGTAGGACGAATTGCTTTAATTGTTGAACCGCCTATCGCAGTATCAAATTGGAATAAACTAAGAATTTTACCATCTGAAGCCATATCCCACATTTCTTTTGACTCATAGTTTAATACATCTGGACTAAGATAGTGATTGTAAGTTTCTCTTATTGAGCCTTTCCAATCAATATATCCATATATTTTAAGTAAATTAAGAGTTACTGCAATTTTATCAAGTGCTTGAGTAACTAAAAGATCATATTTTAAGCCACCCATTTCTTCACTATCGTGTAGCTCAAATTGAGAAGTTAAAACGCCATTAGGTGCTTTCATAAAAGCATTGCGTTTTGTAAAATCATCATTAGTAATAAGTATTCCAGCAGCATGGACTCCACGTCTACTTATTAATCCTTCAATACCTAAAGCGACTTTCCAAATGTCTTGATAACTACTCATTTCTGAGCGGAAACCAGGAGAAGGATCTTGTTCTTTTTCTTCATTTCCATAAAAACAAGATTTCAGGTCTCTTACTTGCCCACGATCTACTGGAACCAAAGAAGATAGATATGTTCCTAACTCTGGTTCATAACCTAAACCTCTTGTAGCAGTTTGTATGGCCGCCTTGCTAGTCTCTGTCCCAAATGTAGCAATACGAACAACATTTCCACCTAAACTTTCAAAAAATTCAGTGATGTCATTAATAATTCTATCTTTTTTTGATGCTTGAAAATCAGTATCAATATCAGGCAATTCAAGTTTTTCTCTATGAAGAAATCTCCAGTGAGGTAACTCTACCGGTGAGTTTAGTGGGTCTGCTTGTGTAATGCCCAATAAATAACAAATAAGCATAACATAAGAAGAACCTCTACCTGGACCTACTATACTTTCAGATTTTTCCCAAGCAATGTTGATTATCTTCATCATAGTTGTAAAATAAGCAGAGAGTCTATCTCCAAGACGTTCTGAAACAAGCCAAACTTCTTCTAACTCAATTTCCAATCTTTCAAGATGTTTTTGTTTCCAATCTGAATCTTTTCCAATAGAAATTTCATGTAGTTTATTTAAAACATGGCTAATAAATATTTTATCATCTTGATGAGAAGAATTGCAAAATTTATTTATGTATGTGTATTTTGAGGGTGGGCATTCTATTAATTCTACTTCTTTAACATCTGTTCTTGGAACAACCTGCTTACTTTCAAGAGAATATTCTTCACACTTAAACATTATATCAAGTGTATTTTCTCTTATTTCTTCCAATTCTTTTTCTGGAATATAAGACATATATCTGCAAATTTCTTCCCAAGACATCAAATACGTAGCAGAGTAAAAAGAATCAACTTCTCTATCGCCATCTTTTGCATTAAGAAAAGCTTTGTGAATTTTTCTATCTTCAATTGTTAAATAATGAATGTCGGTAGTGATAGTTACTTTAATTTTTCTTTTGTGCGCGTAAGCAATAGCTAAAGTATTATAAAGAATTTGATCTTGTTGTTCAGAAGGTTGTATTTCAATATAGAAATCTTCACCAAAAATATCTAAACACCAATCAACAAACTCATTAAGTTCATCTTTCTTTTCCTGATTGCGCTGGGCGGCGACAACTAAATTAGCAAACTGACTTCCAAGGCATGCTGTTGAAGCAACTATATGCCCTTTGTTTGCACCAATAATTGCCTCAATATCTGAAGGATAAGTTGGAACTCTTTCAATATATTGTCTATAACTTCTTTTCCAAGCTAAAGAACTTAATTGTCTAAGTTGCTCATGGCCTATCTTATCTTTTGCTAAAAGAATAAAATGCCAATACCTATCTTTTCCTTTATTATAATTTGTTCTTGAAACTCCTTCTCTTGTTAAGTAAATTTCATTTCCTAAAACAAGTCTGAATAAATCAACTTTTTCCTTCATTTCATCTGTTTTTGCTTCTTTTCTAAGTTTTTTCAGATGTTTTTGTGCTTTAACATGATTTGCAAGTATTTCATGATCTGTAATAGCAATCCCACCTAAACCTATTTCTATTGCTTTGTCTATTAGTTCATTAACTTTGACAGTACTATCTAATAAACGAACATTTGACATATCTGTGTGTGAGTGTCCATTAAAATACTTATTACCCATTTTTTCTCCTTTCATCTTCATATAATAATATTATACCATAGTAATTGATAAAAGTCAATTATTTTTTCTAATTTCTATTACTTTTCCTTCTCCAATTACTGAGGCGCAACTACCACTTGAATGAATTTTATCACTTATTTTTGATTTATCTACAATAAATTCAACAATAGAGCCATCATGTAAAGTATATTGATTGTTTATATCAGTATGTTCATTTGCTTTGACATCTCCAACCATTGTTTGAATTTGGCTTCCATCTTCAAAAGTAATTGTAAAAGTGTCACCAATATTTTTAGCATAAAAAGTTCCAAGCGCTACCAAATAATAAATACCAATTCTTCTAAAACCATTTTCATCGGTGGTAG